>CAZVNK010000172.1:0-789 GCA_964628115.1 uncultured Ignavibacteriaceae bacterium
AGTCGTGGTCGCGCTGAAACGGTTTGTCCCGGGTGTTTTTCACAATCCTCCGCGCTGGGCGGTCGGGGGAGTGGTGTTGATCGCCGTGGTCGTGGGAGTCGGACCGAATGCGTACCGGTACGTTTCCTGGCAATCGGTGGCATCATTCACCAGTGTCTCAGCGGCGAGTGATCTGGATACGATCGTATCGCCGGAAGCCATCATTTCGGGGCCGTATGCGGCGCGGTTGACGCAGGACAACAAGATTCGCAATTTGATTCACATGTTCGGCGTGGCCAATGTCGACTCGGCCTTTTTCCGAAGGTACCCGGTGACGCATTTGCTTCTCGACAAGGCCAACGAGGAATCGGCCCGCGCCGATTATCCCGAGATCATGGATCGCGCCATTCTGGTGACCGAGTATCGCATTACCAATCGCCTGATCAAACTGTACCGGGTGGCCGGGGCCACCGGCAACATTACCGCGAATCATTATCAGTTATCGGATTATGAGCGTTTTCAGTATCATTATTCGATCAACCGGGCGGATTCGGCGGAGTATTACCTGCATCGATATCTGGATAGTCATCCCGACAACATGTCCGCCAATCTGCGGGTGGGGGTGGAATCATTCGCGGCGCGAAATTTCGATATTTCGGGAACCTATTTACAGCGTGCGGTGGATTATTCTCCGACCGATTTTCACTTGCGTTATAAATTGGCAGTGTTCTATATTGAAATGTACGCGATGACGAGGAATCCGGAGTATGCCGAACGTGGTATAAAAGAAGCGGAGACGGCTCGCCGGTA
>CAZVNK010000172.1:799-6465 GCA_964628115.1 uncultured Ignavibacteriaceae bacterium
GACGTCGAGCCTGCTGGCCGCAAATATTGACAAGTTGTATGAAATAAAGGACGCGGTATCATTTGAGTAATGTAATTTCAGTTATCGTTCCCGCCTATAACGAAGAGGGGAATATTCCGGAGTTGTGCCGGCTGTTCGCCGAGATGGAGGCGAAAGAGAAACAGACCTACGAGCTGGTGCTGATCGACGACGGTTCCGACGACGGGACGTTCGACAAGATCACCGAGGCCGCCCGGACCTACCCGTTTATCAAGTACGCCCGGCATGCGTTCAATCTCGGTCTGACCGAGGGCTTGCAGACCGGATTCGGCGTGGCATCGGGTGACATCTTCGTGTTTTACCCGGCGGATTTGCAGTATCTTCCCGAGGACATTCCCGCGCTGGTGCAACCTCTGCTGGAGGGCGCCGACGTGTCAACCGGATGGAAACAGGGTAAGTACAACAAGCGTTTCGTCTCGAACATCTACAACTGGATGTCACGCAAGATATTCGGATTGAAGGTGCATGATCTGAATTCGGTCAAGGCATTCAAGGCCGACGTGATCAGGAACATGTTTTTGCGCAAGGACTGGCACCGTTACCTGGTGGTGCTGGCGGCCGACATGGGGTATCGTATCAGCGAGGTCAAGATTCCGTTGTACGAACGGAAATGGGGCAAGTCCAAATTTTCTTTCCTGCGCATCCCGAGCGGCGTGCTCGACATGCTGGCGGTGAAAGCGCAGTGGTCGTTTTTGCGCAAGCCCCTGTTGTTTTTCGGCCTGATCGGTTCGTTCTTTATCGCACTGGCGATTCTGATCGGCATGTATGCGGTGTATTTGCGCTTTTTCCTCGAAGACGGGCAGAGGCCGCTTCTTTATCTGGTGTTGTTACTCAGTGGACTTGGGATGGGATTGTATATCCTGGGTTTTCTGGCGGAATCTCTGGCAGGGTTGAAAGAGGAAATGGGAGCGGTTCGCAAGAAAGTGGAACGCCTGTTGGATCGTCGCGACGATCACAAGTAAGACCGTGCGGATAGAACGGTACGGCTGACACTCAAACCAATCGGAGAATCACGATGACCAAAAAGAAGAAGGTCGATTCACGTCAGAAGACAGGCAATCGCCCGGCAAGTTTTAATCCCGAAAGCTACCGGTATTATTTCCCGGTGGTGCTGGCGGTGATGCTGGTCGGCGTGGTGGTGTTGTTCAACAAATTCATATTCTCCGATTTAATGCTGTACGGTTCGGATACGATCTCGGCCGGGATATTTTTCCGTCATTTTTATGTCGATTTCGTACACACCTACGGTTCGGTGCCGGTCTGGAATCCGTATATTTTCGGCGGCCTGCCGTTTGTCGACGCGTTTCACGGGGACATCTTTTATCCGCTGTCGGTGTTGAAGTTTGTCGGTGATTTCTATCGAATGCTGGGGATGAATCTGGTCATTCACATTTTTCTGTCCGGCATTTTCATGTATTTCACGGCGCGGCAGTTTCGCCTGGGGCGGGTCGCCTCGACGGCATCGGCGCTGGGATACATGTTCTCCGGTTTGCTGGTATCGCTGGTGGCGCCGGGGCATGACGGCAAAATATTCGTGGTCACGCTGTTTCCGTTGACGATGCTGTTTCTCGATCGCGGTTTCGAGCGTAAACCGGTATTGAATTTCACTTTGCTGGGGCTGGTGATCGGCCTGATCATTCTCACCCCGCATGCGCAGTTGTCGTACTATTCCCTGTGGGCAATCGCTTTGTATGGTCTGTTCAAATTAATAATTCTGTATCGAGAGACGAAATCGATCACGCCTTTGATCAAACCGTCGGCATTATTGACCGGGGCCGTGGTGATCGGACTGCTGATATCCGCTATCCAGTTCTACCCGGGATATATATACACGACGGAGTATTCACCCCGCGCGGACTCCAAGAAAGGGTATGACTGGGCAACGTCGTGGTCGATGCACGAGGAGGAGGCGATGTCGCTGGTGGTTCCCGAATTCAGCGGGACCAACAGCGGGAAAGGGAATTACTACTGGGGCAAAAACGCGTTTAAAGACAATTCCGAATACGCGGGGATTATCCCGCTGTTTCTGGCGTTTATTGCAATCTTTTTCGCACGGCGGAAGGAAACCTGGTTTTTCGGAGGGTTGGCGCTGTTTGCCTTCATTTACGCGCTGGGGGGGACGACGCCGCTGTTTCGTATATTCTTTCATATCATACCAAACGTGAAATCGCTTCGCGCTCCGTCTACCATTATGTTTATTTTTCTCTTCAGCGTGACGTTGCTGTCGGGTATGGGTCTGCAGTACCTTATTGACCGGGGACGCGAACTGACGGCAAAAACAAAAAAACGCCTGATGTTGTACCTTGCGATTGTCCCGTCGGCGCTGTTTCTCGGTGCGTTGCTGTTTGCCGTGGCGGGGCAGGCCATGTTATCGCTGTACAGCTCGATCTTCTTTAGCGATGTCAACATGATCAGGATCGGGCAGAATCTGACCAAGTGGAACGCCGCGCTGATGAATCTTCCCAGTCTGCAATCCGGTTTCTGGGTGGTCTTTTTCCTGAACGGGCTGACGGCGGCGGTGATCTGGCTGTTTCTGTCGCGCCGCGCGGGCACGGTGGTTCTGCTGGTGATTCCCTTGTTGATGATGATCGACGGGATTCGGTTCGACAGCCGTTTTATCAGTACGTACAATCCGGCACAAAATTTCTCGCGCAACGCGATGGTGGATTATTTGCAAAATCAACCGGAGCAATTCCGGGTGTTGAATCTCGGTGTTCTTCCTGAAACGTATTTGGCGTTTTTCGGGATTCAGGATGCGATCGGGTATCATGGCAACCAGTTGCGCTGGTATGACGACCTGCTCGGCGGTCCAATGAAAAAGAACAGCGGCAATCCCTTTTTCCTGAATTTGGTCGGGGCGAAATATATCGTGGGGCCTGCGGATAGGCCGATTCCGCCCGACTATTTCGGAGAACGGCCACTGGCAAACGTGAAGAGCTATGGCGGTGTGACATTGTATCGCAATGACAATGCTTTGCCGCGCGCCTTTCTGGTCGACCGGTATGAAGTCATCCCGGAGCGAGACAGCATTTATCCGGTCATTATCGGGGGGATGGTCGATCCGAGTCAAACCGTTATTGTTGAAAAAGAACCGGGACTTGAAATAACCTCGGATGATTCCGTTGCGGTTGGATTGGCGGAAATTACCGCGTATGCCAATGATTCGGTGGCAGTTGCGGTTAATACCGAACGAAACGGTTTTCTGGTGCTGACCGATAATTATTATTTCGCGTGGAAGGCGTTCGTGGATGGGGCTGAGACCGAGGTGTTTCGGGCCGACGGCTCGTTTCGGGCGGTTCCGGTGACTGCCGGAACGCATCAGGTGGTCTTTCGCTACGATCGGTCAAGAAATAATCTCGCCAAAACAGTGACGATATTGACTCTTTTGCTTGTTGCGGTTATATTGGCGTCTTATTTGGTTGTCTATATGAAAGATAGAAAGAGGATAGCAACGACAGTATGAATGACTCCAAGCGAGCGTTAATCATCTTTCCGACCTATAACGAAAAGGAAAATATCGAGGCGATAATCACACATGCGCTGAAGCAGGATCCTCGCCTGGAGGCGCTGGTGGTCGATGATAATTCTCCGGACGGAACCGGCCGGATAGCGGACGATTTGGCCGCACAAAGCAGTCGGGTTCACGTCATGCATAGAGAACGGAAAGAAGGTCTGGGACGGGCATATATCGCCGGTTTCCGATGGGGAATCGAGCGTTCCTATGATTATATCTTCGAGATGGACGCCGATTTTTCGCACGGGCCGGAGTATTTGCCGGATTTTCTGGTTGCGATCGAGGACAACGATCTGGTGCTGGGATCGCGATATATTTCCGGCGTCAACGTCGTCAACTGGCCGATGAGTCGGTTGTTGCTGTCGTATTTTGCGAATGTGTACACCCGGGTGGTGACCGGTCTTCCGGTTCGGGACGGAACCGGCGGTTTCAAGTGTTTTCGGCGAGAAGTGCTGGAGACGATTAATCTTGCCGCGGTCAAATCAAACGGGTATATTTTTCAGATTGAAATGTCGATGCGTGCCTGGAAGAAGGGATTTAAGATCAAGGAGATTCCGATTGTGTTTGTCGATCGGCAGAAGGGCGCATCCAAAATGTCGAAAAAAATTGTCCGAGAGGCGATATGGAAAGTCTGGTATCTGCGGTTGATGTCAATGCTGGGGAAGATGCGATGAAACACAACGGTGACGGGACGGATACGATTGCGGCGATTGTCGTGACGTACAACTCGGCGTCGTGCATCATACCGTGCCTGAAGGCGTTGCAACGGGAAATCGCCGACTGCGGTGGTGAGATTCTGGTTTTCGACAACAACTCGTCGGATGATACCGTTGCGAAGATCAAGGCCGACATGTCTGACGTGCAGGTGTTTACATCGTCGCGCAATCTCGGATTCGCCGAAGCCAACAACAAGGCGATTGACATGATCGACGGCAGATACGTTTTGTTTGTCAATCCGGATACGGTCATGGATGAGGGGGCGCTGGGCCGACTGCTCAAGGCGATCAAGGATACCGACGATGCCGGAGCGGTGGTCGGGCGGATGCGCAATCCCGACGGTTCTTTTCAGCCGACTTGCCGCAAGGTGCCGAATACGCGGAATATATTCTTCTCGCGCGGATCGGTTTTAAGCAAGCTGGGAATTCAGGCGCGCAACGGCAATTCGTATACGCTGGGTGATTTCACCGCCAAGACCGAGGTTCCGGCGGCGGCGGCCACGTGCATGCTGGTGGAACGCGACCTGTTCGAACGAATCGGCGGTTTCGACAATCGTTTTTTCCTTTTCGCGGAGGATATCGACCTTTCCATCAGAATCCGCCAGAATCAGCGCAAGGTGTATTTCGTGCCCGAAGCGGGGGCGTTGCATCTCTGGGGCGAGGGAGCGAACGTTTCCCCGATGCGGCGAAGCTGGCATCACCACGTCGCGGTCTGGAAGTTTTTCATGAAGCATTATCCGAACGGTTTCTCGCTATTGGTATTGCCGGCCGCGCTGTTTGTCAATTTCACTATTCGCGCTTTCACCGGACTGGATTCCAAGTAAACAATTTCGATATTGAGACAGGGGAGCAGAAATACGGCCGTCGGCCGGGGTGGAGTCGTGGCGTCTGTCTAAGTGGTTTTGCGGCAAGATGTTAATTTTGAGGCTTGACGCGGTTTTTATGGTTGTTATTTTTAAAATAGTTTTTATCTTATAAACTTGTGTTTTTCAGGCGAAGTGGGAATACAATCGCCCTTAAAATGGCATGAGGTATGGAAGAAAGACAAATACTGGAGTTTGAAAAACCGATCGTTGAGTTGGAGAAGAAAATCTCCGATATGATGGATTTCGCCGCCGGAGCCAATCTGGAATTGAGCGGTGAGATCACTTCCCTTCGCAACAAGGCCGAACGGATGCGTTCCGAGATGTTTTCGGGTCTCACGCGTTGGCAGAAAGTCCAGCTGGCCCGGCATCCCCGGCGTCCCTATACTCTCGATTATATCGAGCACATCACCACCGATTTTGTCGAATTGCACGGTGACAGGTATTTCGCTGACGACAAGGCAGTGGTCGGCGGTTTTGCCAAACTCGACGGGCGCGAAATGGCTGCAGTCAGCATGCGCGGGGTCATGAGCT
>CAZVNK010000173.1:0-3147 GCA_964628115.1 uncultured Ignavibacteriaceae bacterium
GGCCCCATCGCGGGCCGATTACCGAGAAACTCCAGACGAAGCTGTTCGATATTGTCGAGGGGCGAGAAGAAGACACCCGGGGCTGGTTGACCTATGTCCCCGCCCATGAAACCGTAGCGGCGAAGTAGGCGCATGATGAAAATCGCAATCGGGGCGGATCACGCCGGGTTCGAATTGAAGGAAAAAGTGAAAATTCTTCTTCAAAACCTCGGCCATGAGGTTGTCGATTTCGGGACCGGCAGTTCCGACTCGGTCGATTATCCCGATTTCGGCCTGAAAGTCGCGCGGTCGGTCGCGGTGGGGGAAAGTGATCGCGGTATCGCCATTTGCTGGACCGGCAACGGTATGACCATGACCGCCAACAAGGTCGACGGTATTCGTGCGTCGCTGTGTCTGAACGTCGACATGGCCAAACTGGCGCGAAGCCACAACGATGCCAATGTGTTGACGATGGCGTCGAAATATACTCCCGATGACATGGCCGAGCAGATCGTTATCATCTGGCTCGAAACGGCATTTGACGGCGGCCGTCATGAACGACGGGTAAACAAGATCATGTCAGCCGAAAAGAACGATACTGTCGGACGCATGAAATAGCATGAAATCATCGGATCGGCATATGTCCGATTCGCTGGTAGATAAAAACGAAACAGGCAGGTACGTATGTCATATTTAAAACAGACCGATCCCGAAATCTATGATGCGATAGCGCATGAAACGCTTCGGGAATCGAACAAAATCGAACTGATCGCATCGGAGAATTTCGTCTCCGAAGCGGTGTTGGAAGCGGCCGGCGGCGTGATGACCAACAAGTACGCCGAGGGGTATCCCGGAAAACGGTATTACGGCGGTTGCGAATTCGTGGACGTAGCCGAGGATTTGGCCCGCGAGCGCGCCAAAAAGCTGTTCGGCGCGGAACACGCCAATGTTCAGCCGCATTCCGGTTCCCAGGCCAACATGGCGGTGTATTTCACCATTCTCGAACCGGGCGACAAGGTGATGGGGATGGATTTATCTCACGGCGGCCATCTCACGCACGGTCATCCGATCAATTTCTCCGGCAAGCTGTATGATTTTCACGGGTATCAGGTGGAAAAAGACAGCGAGGTTATCGACTATGACAAGCTGATCGCGATGGCCAAAGAAATTCAGCCCAAGCTGATCGTGGCGGGCGCGTCGGCATATCCCCGCACGCTGGATTTCGCCAAATTCCGCACAGCGGCCGACGCCTGCGGAGCGTATCTCATGGTCGACATGGCGCATATCGCGGGATTGATCGCGGCGGGAGTGCATCCGTCGCCGGTGCCGTACGCCGATTTCGTGACCACGACCACCCATAAGACCCTGCGCGGGCCGCGTGGCGGGATGATACTCTGCAAGGAAAAATACGCGGCCGATCTCGACCGCGCGGTCATGCCGGGCATTCAGGGCGGACCGCTGATGCACATTATCGCCGCCAAAGCGGTCGCGCTCAAAGAAGCGCTTTCGGACGAGTTCAAAGCCTATCAGAAACGCATTGTCGCCAATGCCTCGGCAATGGCCGACGAGCTTAAAAGCAAGGGCTATCATATCGTTTCCGGCGGAACCGATACGCATCTGTTTTTGATGTCGTTCATCGATCAGGAATATTCCGGCAAGAAAGTCGAGAAGGCGTTGGATAAATCCGGAATCACCGCCAACAAAAACACCGTGCCGTTCGATACCCGCAAGCCGTTCGTGACATCCGGTGTTCGCATCGGGACCCCGGCGGTAACCACGCGCGGAATGGGGCCGGATGAAATGAAAATCATCGCCGGTTTTATCGACCGGGTCATTCAAAATCTCGGCAATGAGGAAATCTACGCCGAGGTGGAGAAAGACGTCAAGAATCTTTGCGACCGTTTCCCGCTTTATCCGGAGCGCAAGGAATAAATCGTTTTTGCCGAACGAGGCATGAGAGACGATATTGCACAAGAAAGTCCGTCAAGGCCGGGGTTGTCTCAACTCTGGCCTTATCTTGTTTTTACGATTCTCGTGACTGCCTACAATATTGCTTTTTTGCGTTACGGATTCAATGCCACCGACGAGGGGTGGTTGTTGTCGCTCGGTCGACGCATTGCCGACGGCCAACAGCCGTATCATGACTTTTTCTTTCTCATGACGCCGCTGTCCATTTACGTCCAGGCTGTATTTATCAAGATTTTCGGCGACGGATACACCGTGCTGGCGGCTCGTGTTTATTGGGTGGTCCAGATGTGGGCCATGACAATGCTCGTGTCGCTGGTGTATCGTAAGTATGTCGGACGGTTGGAACTATTGATCTTACTGCTGACCGGGTATGTCTGCTCGTCGATTCTGCTTTCTTTTCCGTGGTACAGCTATGACGGCGTATTCTGGAGTGCCGTCGCGCTGGTACTGCTTTATAAACGGCGCTACACTTTCGCCGGTATTGCCGTCTTTTGGGCCTGTATGTCAAAGCAGAATTATCTGGCGTTGATGCCGGTGTTTATCATGGTCGGTTTGTTATTGAAACGAACCGGATTCGCGATCACCGGTCTGAATCGGCAGTCGATTACTCGTCTGGTATTGGGATGCGGTGTCCCGTTGGTTCTCTATCTCGTCTATTTGTTTATTTGTGGTGATCTGCCGGCCTTCATTGACAACGTGTTTGTGTATCCGCCGAATACCAGTAATATGTCGTTATGGTTTGCGCTTTTCCAAAACAATCCCGAAGCCTTACTGACCGCTTTGCCATTGATTGTAACCGTTGGTGTATTATTTCTTGCGCCCGATAAAAAATGGTGGTATGTACTGATCATACTGATTCCCCTGGCGGCGTATGTTCTTACCCGAAAGGCCGGCAATTTCGTTTATTCTCTGGCGTTTTTCAATTATGCCGTTATGGGTATTGCATTGTGGCGAACCGGACGAGGGGGAGAAGGGGACAGGCCGGAATCGACCAGCCGATTAATGACCGCCATGTTGTTCGCCGGAGTGATTGTCTATATGTCGGGATGCACGTTTGGCGGGATTATTTTCACGTATGCCGGGTCAGGAGTCGCTTTGCCGTTGGCGTATGTTCTGCTTAAGAAAATCGGTACGGTAAGATGGCACACCCGTGCCGCATTGACTCTCATGCTGGTTTTTCTCGTTTTGGCTCTGGATAGC
>CAZVNK010000173.1:3157-6452 GCA_964628115.1 uncultured Ignavibacteriaceae bacterium
GTTTTGGGTGGGTATTACAAACACCGTGAGGTGTATCGCGATGCGCCGCGAGACGAGCTGACCGCTGAATTTCAGACGCCCGGATTGCGGGGAATCAAATCCACGCCGCGCAATGTCGCGCAGATCGACGGATTGGTGACGGCGGTGCGGATACATTCCCTGCCGAGCGACAATATTATGATTTATCCTGATTTTCCCGTTTTGTATTTTCTGGCCGACCGTGACAATCCGACGCCGATCGAGTGGTATTACTGGCGGGGATTCAACAAGCGGATGTTGCAGGAGGCGATGCTGGCACTGGCGGAAAATCCGCCGAAACTGGTATTCGTGCAGGAATATCTTGAGGATAATTATCGGCGACAGGGTGAGCCGCTGGCGTATCTGGAGAACAGCAAATACCCGCCGCTGTATGCCCTGATCCGAGCCAATTACGAGCCGGCCGAACGAATCGGCGATATTTTTATGTTTGTGCCGAAATTTTAAAACGTATATACTCGAAAGAGGAGATACACATGTTAGTTCAGTTTGCCATATTTCCCACCGGCGGCTCGGAATCGGCGTCGGACGAAGTCTCGAAGATTATCGACCTGATCGATAAGTCCGGTTTGCCGTATAAAACATCCGCCATGTCGACCGTGGTCGAGGGTGAGTGGGATGACATTATGGCGTTAATAAATACGTGTCGTTTGACGATGCTTGAGAATAACGGTCGGGTGTATATGGTTCTGACCATGGATGATCGCAAAGATGCGACCGGACGCCTGACCGGCAAGGTGGAGTCTTTGGAGAAGAAACTGAACCGCAAAATCAAATCTTAAGTAGAGGGAAAACGATGTCGGCATTTCGAGTCGCACTGGTAACCATTCCCGCGAAACAGGCCGAGCGGCTGTCCGAGGATCTGATCGAGAATCAGTACGCCGCATGTGTCAATATCATTCGGGACGTGCAGTCCGTGTATCGGTGGGAAGGAGAAGTCAAACGGGAAACCGAATCCCTGCTGATTATCAAAACCGCCGCCAACAAGATCGAGAGCCTGATTAAATACGTGCGGGACAATCATCCCCATGATATTCCGGAGATTCTTTCCCTTGATATTGCCGAGGGGAATCCGGATTATTTGAACTGGTTGCACAAGGAAACGTAAGATGCAGTACAAGCGGATCGAGGAAGGGTATCTGATCCGCCTTGAACCGGGTGAGGAAATCCTCAGCGAGCTGACGAAATTCGTCAAGTTCGCCAAAATACCCGGCGGATTCATATCCGGCATGGGCGCCGTGGACCGCGTCACGATCGGCTTTTACGATTTTCAACACAAATGCTATATCACCAAAACCTATCGCGATCGTCTCGAGATCGGCAATCTGACGGGAAACATCTGTTATACCGAAGATTCCGATGAACCGTTCGTGCATTGCCATGCAACTGTGGGCGACAGCTCGCTGAATGCCTACACCGGACACCTGTTCGAGGCCATCGTTTTGGTTACGGCGGAAATATTCATCAGACCAACCAGCGAAAAAATGCTTCGCGGCAAAAAAACGGAGGCCGGTGTAAACCATTGGTTGCTGTAAATACCCACCACCCGTTCATAACCCTCACCACCGATTTCGGAGAACGGGACAATTATGTCGGCGTCGTCAAGGGGGTAATTCTGGCGCTGAACCCGAGTGCCGGAATCGTCGATGTGTCTCACTCCATCCCGCCCTTTAACGTGGCGGCGGCGCGCTATATTCTGGAAACCTCCATCCGGGCTTTCCCGCCGGGGACCATCCACGTGGCGGTGGTCGATCCCGGGGTGGGGACCGCCCGCGACGCGGTGTTAATCGAGGCCGGGGAGTATTTTTTCATCGGGCCTGACAACGGGTTATTTTCGTTTCTTTCAAAGAAAGACATCTCGCAAATTATTTCCATTACCCGGCGCAAGTATTTGCCGAAGGAAATCTCCACGACTTTCCACGCTCGCGACGTTTTCGCGCACGTGGCCGCGTACCTGTCGCTGGGGGTGGTTCCCGATGAATTCGGCCCCCCAAAAAAGAGTCTGGCGCCTCTGCCGGGCGCCGACATGAAAAGACAAAACGGGGATTACATCGGCACGGTGAGCTATATCGATCACTTCGGCAATCTGGTGACTTCGATTCGTCGCGAGAATCTTCCGGGGCATGATTTCCTCGTGTTCATCGACGATCATCAGCTTGGGTCGATTCGCAAAACGTTCGCGTCGGTTCCGGTCGGCAAGCCGGTCTGTTACGTGAATTCGTTCGGATTTATCGAAATCGCCGTCCGCGAGGGTTCCGCCGCCGATCATTTCGGTCTCAATTACGATTCATCGGCAAAGATTTTGATTGCGCCGATGTGAGTCGACTGTTAGATTCCGATTATTATGATAAATAATCACCCCGCCCGGCCGTCATGGCATGAGTATTTCATGCGTATCGCCATGCTGGCCGCAACCCGTTCCACCTGCCTGCGTCGGCAGGTCGGCGCCGTTATCGTCAAGAACAAGAAAGTGCTGGCCACCGGGTACAACGGTGCACCGTCGGGTCTGACTCACTGTCTCGAGACCGGATGCCTTCGCGAAAAGCTGAATATTCCTTCCGGGGAACGCCACGAACTTTGCCGGGCGATTCATGCCGAGCAAAACGCCATCATTCAGGCGGCGACTTCCGGCGTGTCGATCGAAGGGGGCGTGCTGTATTCCACGACATTTCCCTGTGTGCTGTGCGCCAAGATGCTGATCAATGCCGGCATCACCGAAATCTACGTCACCGAGGGATATCCCGATGATCTGTCGCGCGAAATGTTCGATGAGGCCGGTGTGACGGTTCATCGCATGGTGCTCGATCCCGCGCCCGCACCCGTGAAGGATCTCGAACGATGAAATGCCCGTATTGCGGTTCGGAAGAAGACAAAGTCATCGACTCACGTTCGGCGCAGGATGGCCGTGCGGTGCGTCGTCGCCGCGAATGCCTGAGCTGTCAGAAACGGTATACGACCTATGAATATATCGAGAACGTCGCGCTTTCCGTGGTCAAATCGGATCAGCGGCGGGAGCCGTTCGAACGGCAGAAACTGATCGACGGGATTCGTCTGGCCTGCAAGAAGCGACCGGTTTCGACCAAGAAAATCGAAGCGATGGCCGACGAGGTGCAGTCCGCTTTGCAGGAGCTTTCCAAAAGCGAAGTCACCAGTCATCAGATCGGGGAGATGGTGATGGACAAGCTCAAAGAGGTGGACGAGGTCGCGTATGTCCGATTCGCGTCGGTATACCGTAAATTCCAGGACAAGGCGGAATTCT
>CAZVNK010000174.1:0-1110 GCA_964628115.1 uncultured Ignavibacteriaceae bacterium
TGATCATCAAAATTATCGGCGAATAAAAACGGCACATAAAAAAGCCCGCATTCCGGCGGGCTTTGATTTTATCCCTGAACAATCACTATTTTTTATCCAGATGGGTGTGGAAAAACTCCATCATGGTGCGATATACGGTCAGGCTGTTTTCACGCTTGCCGATGCCGTGGCCCTCATCCGAAAAAATCAGCGAATCGACCACCCCGCCATTATTCTCAATGGCTTTGATGATCTGTCGGGCTTCGTCGACCGGGACTCTCGGATCGTTTTCACCGTGAACGACCAGCAGAGGTGTCCGAATGTCCGAAGCTTTGTGAATGGGGGAGATCGATTCCAGAAATGCAGAGTCGGTCAATGGGCCGTATTCCGCCTCGCGCAGATGGCGACGGTATTCGCTGGTGTTCTTTAAAAACGTCACGAAATTGGCAATGCCGACTTCATCGACAGCCGCGGAGAACAGATCGGGGTATTCGGTAATGCATGCCAGAACGGCATAGCCGCCGTAACTACCGCCTTTGATACCGAGCATGCCCTTGCGGGTGTAGTTGTTTTTTATCAGGTATTCCACGCCGGCCTTGATATCCTTGATGGATTTCAGGCGGTCCTTGTAATTGTCGAGGCTTTGATACTCAAGACCATAACCGGACGAACCTCTGATGTTGGGGGCGAGAACGCCGAAACCGTGCAAAAGCAGATACTGGAAATTACGCTGGAAGTACGGTCGAAACTGGCTTTCGGGGCCGCCGTGTATGTGCAGAACAAACGGCACCGGCTCACCGTTGTAATTCGCCGGCAGGTACATAAAGGCCGGGATTTCAAGCCCGTCGAACGATTTGTAATGCACCAGTTGCGGTTCGACAAAAATGGTACGGTCAATACCGGCGTAGTTGGCGTGGGTCAGTTTGGTGAGTTCCGGGATGCTCCAGTCCCACATCCAGATGTCCGGCGCGCGGGAGGGACTGGTGAAGGACAGCAGAACGCGACCGTCATCAAGAACGTGCGCTTCTGATGTGTAGCCCTTAAGCGGCGGCGCCGGTAAGGCCTGACCGGTTTGCATGTCCTGAAGACGAACCGTTGAGTAACCGTCTTCGTTGATGCGCCAGATCATAA
>CAZVNK010000174.1:1120-2260 GCA_964628115.1 uncultured Ignavibacteriaceae bacterium
GATTATCCGAGAATCCGAAACCCTCGACCGTCCATGCCGATTCGGGGTCGAGGTATTCGAGTTTTTTCGTTTTGATGTCCAGACGGGCGCGTTTGTCGATACCGAGTTTGTTGTCGTTACAGGTAAGATAAATCGTCTGATTGTCGGGCATGATGGTCGGGTAGTCGTAAAACACGTCGCCCTCGTGCGGAGTGAGATGTTCGGATTTCCCGGTCTCGAGATTGACCAGGTACAGATCGTCGTTGGCATTCGAGGTCAGGTGCAGAACCAGCAGGAGAGACCCGTCGGGTGACAGCTCGGAGGGGTAATTGGCGCCTTCCATGTCGAAGACCGGCGAGATCGAATGATCTGACAGGTTGTGATAATAGACTTTGAAGTCACGCAGGTTTTCCTCGTTGGAGCGGAAGTAAAAACCGCTTCCATCTTTCTTCCAGATAACCGAGCCGAATTGCACTTCGGGTTTGTCGGTCAGTTTCTCGATACGGCCGCTTAGTACATCCATGATATACAACTGGGATTGTTCCGAACCTCCGACGGAGGCCCGGACAATGGCCTGATCACCGGCGTAGTTGAGCGTGGCGCCGTCGACACCGTCGTAAAACAACGACAACTGATACGGCCAGCCCTAATCGGTCAGGCGGTACAGCTGTGATGCTCCGCTCATGAAGCTGGAAAACAGGACGGCATCCAGACTGCGGCTGTAATCGGGGGAACTTGCGCCGCCGATTTTCATGAACGTGCCGATATCGGGGATGTACGGTTCCTGTGGTTGCGGTGCGGTATCATCGGCGAAAACAACCGAGACGCCCGCCAGCAGAAATGCGGCAATGGTGAAACATCGAAGCAGTGTTCGCATGCAAATCATTCTTCCTCCTCCGCGTAAATATGACAGATAGTATTGGTTTCAAAAATCAATAATCAATCAATATACGAAAAGATAGCCTGCCAGGCAAATCTGCAAGTATAGACGTAATGATGGAGGAGAAGTTTGTTTTTTTCGAGACCGGGTTTTTTACGCGGGAGCGGGCATAGTCTCGGCTACGGAGAGGTCTTCCTCGTTATGGACGCGCCGATAGAATGCGCATTCCACGCAGGATGATCTGCCGAAGCGGCACACCTGCCGTTCCAGTCCGCGGCTGT
>CAZVNK010000174.1:2270-3533 GCA_964628115.1 uncultured Ignavibacteriaceae bacterium
GGTGCGTCCCGCGCCACGGCCGTCATTAATGCCGTCGTATTTCATGGAATTGGCGGCGACGGGGCAGGGGCCGTAGATACGGGCGAAGATGCCGCCCGGTTCCATGCCACAGTTACGAAATTCCCAGCAATTGATTTTGTGCGTGTCGGCCATGTCAGCGATTTTCTTCCTTAATGAGTCTGATAATCGGCGCGAATCGCGATGAGGATTTAACCTCCGCCAACTCCGCCGGCGAGGCGACGACTTTAAACTCGGCGTAGGTTTCCCGAACCTTTTTGATATTGTCACGCGCCAGGTAATTCAGCATCATGTACTGGTAGAGGTACGGATCACCGGTATTGAGTTCGTATGCCTTTTTAAGATATTGCTCGGCTTTCTTATTGTTGCCGAGTCTGAACTGGCAAATCCCGGCGCCGAACAATGCCGGGTAGAATTTATCGTTGTACTTCAACGCGTTTTCATAATCCACCAGCGCCGGGCGATAATCTCCATTATCCAGTTTGGTTCCGGCCCGCCCGCTCATGGCGTTGCAGTTTTTGGGATCATAAGTCAGCGCCGATGTAAAGGCCCGCATGGCCTGGTTTTTCATTTTTTTCATTCGGGCGATTTCTCCGGCGCGGACAAAATCGCCAACCGCCTTGTCGTTTCGGTTTGTTTCAATATAGGCCGAGGCGCGCTTTTCGTATGCGTCAAGCAATCCCGGTGACATTTCCAATGCTTTGGTATAATCGGCAATGGCGGTCTCGTAGTCGTGTTTGGCGGCCGCCTCGTCGCCCAGAGCCAGCAGGTCATCGGCGGTGAGAGTTTTCGATGCTTTGTCCAGAGGTTTCAGCGTGACTTCGAGCGTGGAGGTTTTCCCCGCTTTCAACGTCATCGAGGTTTGATAATCTTCGTATCCCGCCTTTGAGACCGTGATATTGCGCTTGCCGGTTTTGAGACGGTTGTACGTATTATTGCCGGCTCCGACGACCTGATTGTCGATTTCGATTTTTGCATCGGGGACATTGGCGACCAGTTTCAGTTTGGCGTAATCGGACGAGGTCGATTTCTTGTCGTTTGAAGATGACGTGCTTTTCTTTGACGTGGACGCGGTGGCGGAGGAGGATGAAGACGTCGAAGATGATTTGTTCCGGTCTGAATCGGCAGAGGATTTGCGGTTATCGTCTACTACCGGACTTTTTTTTTCCGCGACGGCCGGTTCAAGATCGTTGAAACTCATCAGCGTGGTCTGTCCCTCGGTAACGGTAATGTTGCCGCTTCCGA
>CAZVNK010000174.1:3543-6440 GCA_964628115.1 uncultured Ignavibacteriaceae bacterium
GTACACGCCGTTGAGATCGTACCTCACTTCGTAGGTTCCGGTGGGAACCCGGTCAATCTTGAAAAATCCCTGGGGATTAGTCATAACCGCCTTGTTCAGGCCCGGAAGTGACACGCGGGCGCCCTCCAGATAGGGCTGACCGTATTCATCCAGAATCATGCCGATAATCGCGCCGTCGCCGGAGACCGTGGGGGAGATAAACTGCGCCCCGATAATGGTCAGAACAATGACCAGAACCGCCGCAAACGCGCCGATCGTGACTCTC
Source organism: uncultured Ignavibacteriaceae bacterium (assembly GCA_964628115.1). Taxonomy (GTDB): domain Bacteria; phylum Zixibacteria; class MSB-5A5; order GN15; family PGXB01; genus JAFGAL01. The sequence continues at coordinate 3,809 of CAZVNK010000174.1, forward strand.
TTGCTGAGTTTTTTGGGCCGCAATAAATAGGGGCGGCCATTGATAACGATTTCATCGCCGGAATGAAAATGCGGGCTTCCGGCAACCTGGATGAAATTGTTTTTATAATACGCAACGCCTCGGACTCGCGGTGCTTTTTCCACCGGCGGCAGTTGCGCGGGATCCTGGATGGGAGTGATATTATTCGGCTGTGGTTTGGTCGTATCGGCCGTATGAGGCGGCTGAGGTTGCGGAGCGGCGGCCGGCTTTTTATCCTGATCGGCCTTTTTTGCAGAATAATCCTTCGAACCATACAGCTGTTTGCGGATATTCACGACCTCGTTTTGCGACAGCTTTCTGAAACCATCACCCTGATTTTCGGCAGTGTCATCCGGCTCTCGAGGTTCCTCGGGAGTCGGCAATGCCGATTCGGTCGATGATTCCGACGCCAGATGGGGCGCCGAATCGCCGATAGGAGGGGTGATATCGCCGAGATGGGATTTTTCGTCTTCATGCAATACGTCGTTGTCGAGAAGATTGGCGTTGGTGGTTATTTCCAGATCATCATCATGAATCAGAGGTGGCGCGTCATTTTCAGAGGCCGTCGGCGAATTTTCCTTTTCCGGAGTATTGTCGGACGTCTCCATTGACGGGTCGGCGTCTCCGGCTTCAGTGACGACAAAATCCAGTTTGTCATCCTCGGCCTGGGGCTGAGGATCGACGCTATTGGCGGTTTCCGCGACGTTTTTCAGGGGCGCGCCACAGTTGTGGCAAAACTGCGCACCGTCAAACTCGTTTTCCGCCTTGCAATTTGGACATATTTTCAAACCAGTGCTCCGGACAAAAAATATAAAGAAATTTTATGATATTTATCGGCTTGATCCGTCTTTTCTTTAGGAGGTAATGCTTATGGCGGGATTGGCCAACCGCTTAGGAATCTCCAATTTAAGGCTTGACAGTGACTATACTATGAGGTATAATCGTCTATTGACTAAAAACATATGTATTGAGGAGGATATGAAGAGTATGAATGGGCGATCTAACCGCTTGTTTGGCACCGCCTTATTCGCAATATTGCTGTTGCTGGGATTGGGATGTACTCAGTCGGATGACATTGCCGCGCCGGTGGCGACAACCGGGATTTCTATTGATCCCCAACGTCTGCCGAATGCCCCGGAGGGGTATGCGTATGCGCTTTGGGTCGAGCCGGTTGAGGGTGACCCGATTTTTATCGACATCTTTGATTGGAATAGTGAATTATATATTTTCACGGATACGACCGATACCACGGATAATCAGATCGAGCCGACATGGACCGTTGACATCGACGTCCTCCATTCCAGTTACGCCTATCTGTCACTGACTATTGAAAAGCTTGATGAATTTACGGACACGACCGAGATGGGGCCGGTGATGTTGCAATCCGATATTCACGATCCGGAGGAAGAACCCATTAAGATGGTGTTCCCTTACGATTTGTGGGAGGGAACCGGTTCTTTTAGCGTGGAAACTCCGACAGATAAGAATTCCAATTCGAATGAGGACGGGGGCATTTGGTTTGCCATTTATGTGTATGATTCGGTTCTGGTAACTGACACGCTCGGTTTTCAATCCAGTAGTATATCATATACAAACCGTATTGATACCACGTATTGGAATTGTCTGGAATACAGTGGTGAGGATTGTATCGATTCAGTGGAGGTTGAGGAGTATCCTTCCTATGAGTGGCGCATTGTTGATACTTTGAAGGGTGAAGAACTGCCCTATACTCTGGATACGATCGGTTACTGTAATCTTGATACGACATTGGTGGGGCATGTCTTTATCAATATTCTTGATACCTTGACTGATGGAAGTGGTCAGGATTCGATCGTGGCGCTGGATACATTGTATTACCAATATATCAGGTATGATATCGTGGCGACTCCGGTAAACCTTGGCTCAACGGTGCGCGTGGATACGGTGCGACTGGAAATCTCCGGGACGGATACGAATGCGGTGATCGTGGAAGTGCCGCCGTATAGAGATGTTCAGTGGTCATTTGCATATGATCAAGATACAAACATTGTTTTTATCGATCGATTCATTGATGCGTTCGATGAACTTCCTGATTTGAACGGAACCGACTGGCATTACAAAGGCTGGGTCATATCGCCGTATATCGACACGACGACATTCGGTAAACTGACCAAACCGGTCTGGCTTCCCGCGCAGTATGAGATATTTCTCAGTCCCTCCAGTGGCGGGATGATTTCGACGGGATCGTTCAAGAGTTTCGATCTGCCGGACGATGGTAATCCGTATTCACTGACCGGAAGAGTGCCGCCGTATCCCGGCGAGGACTTTTTGCAGAATCTGCCGGACGGTCATCCGCCGTTGACGTTTTGTGATGTGACCGATTCATCGTCGGCGGCTGGGACGGTGTTTATCACTGTGGAGCCTGACAATTACGGTTCCAACACCACGAATTTCCCGTTGATACTTATGACGGGGGATATGCCGTCGTATAGACAAGTTTCCAATAGGCTGGCGCACACGCAGTTGTTTGACCTGATCAATCGTTTCCAGGCGCTTGACGACGATCCGCACGGATGGCCGGCGTTATTGGTCACTATCGATAGAAAATAACGGGCGGACGAAAAAAAATACAGGC
>CAZVNK010000175.1:0-6413 GCA_964628115.1 uncultured Ignavibacteriaceae bacterium
GCAAAAGCATGACCCGTTCCATCAATTCGGCGTATACCTGTTCCGGGGCGCGATAGACGTCCCGATACAGTTCGCGCTCGAACATGGTGCGAAGCAGTAGCATGCGCATGGAGATAACAGCTTCCCGCGTGAAGTAATCCCGCCATTTTTCGATTTGGTTTTCGGTCATTCCCAGATAACGTTCCAACCAGGTATCCTCGCGCAGTAGCAGGGAATAAAAACCGGCCATCGCTTCGGTCCAGCAGTCCGCCGGGGAACGACGCAGGAGGTATTCCTCCTGATCAATCGAGGCGGCATAGACCGCTGTCCCGCCGGCTCGCATCAGGTGCTCGAGCGATGCGAATCCGTCGGTCAGATCGGCCAGAATCCTGATATCGTCGGGATAGTGAATGACATGGAGTTCGACTGCCTGCCGTGCCTCGGGAAAATGATCGAAGAAGAAATAAACGGGCATATTGGCCAGATCGAAGCCGATATCGCGAAGAGTCGCTCGAAGCAGGACTTCCTGATTGTCGCCACGCAAAAGGCTGTCGATATCGGACGTCAGATTCGGTGCACCGGTCCACAAATCCCAGATTCTGAGCGTATCCACGCCGAGTTCGGCTTGTATATCACTCAGGATTTTTTCATAGATATCGCGGGTGGCGGTTTCCAGATCGAGACAAAGCGAATCCAGAAATATCGGATCCAAGCCCTGTGCGGACATTTGCATGGAATAGTATGATTTATAACCCATTCTCGACGCGGCCAGATTGCGCAAACGGATCAGTCGCGCCACGCCATCGGACAGGTCTTTTCCGATACGATCGTATTCGCCGTAAGCCCGCTCGCGATTACTGCGTTTCGACGCGTAGAAAAACGTGCTTTGCAGTTTGGTTCGATCACCGCGCCTCAGATAGAGTTGAGACAGCGAATCGGCCAGAGCGGCGATTTCCGGTTGCTGATCGATTTGATTTGCCAGCAGGGTGCGATAGACGATATCCAGCAAGCGCAGTTCGACGCCTTCCGGCATGGTCTGGCGGGCCATGCGGGCTTTTTCGAACATGGTCGCGTCGGAAATAAAGGCATTATAGGCGCGGGTGTACTGGTACGGTTCCGCCGATTTGTCGCCGGAGACGCGTTTCCACTGTTCCAGAGCATACGCCGGTTCGACTTTTTCAAACTGTCGTTCGAAGTCTGCAAGAAAGGTGGTTTCGATATCGGATGACGATTTTTGCTGAGTGCATCCCCAAACCAGAATCATCGTCAAAATCGTAATCAGGAGTCCTGTTTTTCTCATGACTTCCTCTCCATTTCCGCAGGCTGTTGCTTTGTCAGACCCATCATCATACGCGCCAGTTTCGGATAGTGATCGGTGATACTGTCAAAACCGTCGAATTGCGATTTCCCCTTCCCGGCCAAAGCGACCAGGTAGAATGTGAGGGCAACGGTGCGGTTGTCAAATGGGCCGAAATCGGCTCCGTTCAACTCCTTGCCGCCTTCAATGGCAAGACCGTCCTCGAGCCTCCCGCATTTGACCTCCATACGCGTGAGGTTCTCGATGATTTCATCGAACGGCCGCATCAACGCATCGTGCAGACCTCCGGTATCGCGAATGATGGTCGTGCCGACGGAGGTCGCCGCCATAACCGCCATCAGCGGCACCTGCTCGATCAGTGCGAAGGCGGTGGCGCCGGATATTTTGCGACCTTTCAACTGGTTGCCCGAAATCGACAGATCGGCGAACGGGCGGCCGTCGATGGATTCCCGGTTGGCCGTTTCGGGCGTTACGCCGGACGCTTTCAGGTACTGCATGAATTTCGACAGCCGCCGATCCAGCGAGACGCGTTGCAGTGTAAGATCATCGCGCGCCAGTATCGCCAGTGTCAACAGGGCCGAGCATTCGATGGAATCCGGGGGAATCTCGATGATGCCGCCGTTAAGTTTGGTCGAGACGCCGAGTTTGATTTCGCGGGCGCAGTCCATATCGGCGATCTTTTCGCGCTTGCGGGGATCGTTGGGATCCTCCTGCCAGATCATTTTGCGAGTGCGCTTGGTCAGATCACCGCCGAGCCGTTCAATCAGGCGCTCCAAATACCCGGACGAGGCACGTTCTTCCCTGATCGTAACCGAGCACCCCGAGCACAAGCCAATCATCAACAGGCAATTTTTAATAAACGGCAACGGCGTATTGACGCGCAAATCGATCGGGGTGATATGGCTTTCGCGAATAATCAGTTCCCGTTCTCTGGGCTGGGAAAGATCGATGCCGATTTTATTGAGGACATTGATCAATTCATCGAGCAGATCGGGGTTGACTTCGGAGGAATACTTGACCTGACAGGTCCGGTTCATTCCGGCCAGCATGCCGACCAGCATGGTCAAAGGCATCAGTCCTCCGTTGAAAGTGATTTCGGCGCAATCGTCTCTTAAGATCGTCTCCCCCCGGTGAATGCGAACCTCATCGTCGGTAAGCGAGACCCGATGTCCCATCCCGGTCAGCAGTGACACCGTTCCGGCGGTATCCCTGCCGCCGTTGAAATTCTGCAAAACCAGTTCACCGTCGGTGAGGCTTCCCAGCAGAAGCGCCGTCTGGGTTATATCATAATCGCCGTCCAGATCGACGGCGGCGGGTAATCCGGGTATGGTCGTAATTTCTTCAATCATGCGGTTTTCTCATCATGCTACATTTCATCGGGCGCCGTAATACCGAGCAGGTACAGCCCCTCCTTGATCACCACCCGCACGGCGTTGACCAGAGCCATCCTGGCGGCCGTTTGTTCGGTATCATCGGAAATAATCTTATCAATTTTACCATCGGCGTTTTTACGCTGATAGACCTTGTTGAAGGCTGCGCCGAGTGTCAGCAGGTACGAACTGATAACGTACGGTTCGCAGGCCTCGGCGGCTTCGCGCACCACTGCCGGAAAGCGATACAAAATATCCAGTACCTGCTTTTCTTCCGGTTTGTCCAAATACGCGTATTCGACTTCATCCGGGATCGGCAGTTGATAATGCCGTAAAAGAGAACAGAGCCGAGCGTGGGTGTACTGCAAATACGGCCCGGTCTCCCCCTCGAAGGTCAGCACGGTATCCCAATCGAAGTTGACGTCGATGTGTTTTCGCGTCGACAGGTCGGCAAAGATAACCGCTCCGACGCCGATAATCTGCGCGGTTTTATCAAGCTCGGCCAGGTCGGGGTTTTTCTCGAGAATCAGTTCGCGCGCCAGGGTCGTGGCCTTGTCCAGCACGTCCTCGAGAATGATAATATTGCCCCGGCGGGTCGACATGGCCTGATCCTTGAACCTGATCCAGCCGAATTCGACATGTTGCAGGCGGGGGCTGATGCGATCCTCCGGCGGCGTATGTTCGGCTTCCTCCAGCATTTCGATGACCTTGAACACCTGTTTGAAATGATCGCGCTGGGCGGCTCCGACCACGTACAGAGCGCGATGGAAACGAAAGGTTTCCCAGCGATAGAGAATGCCGGCGATGTCACGGGTGGCGTAGAGCGTCGCGCCGTCGGCCTTGGCCAGCAGACAGGGCGGCAGATTATAATCATCCAGATTTACCACCCGCGCTCCCTGGGAATCGGTGACCAGACCGGCAGATTCCAACCGCGCAACGGTGGCGTCCATCTTGTCATTGTAAAACGATTCGCCGTGATTGTAATCGAAATGCACGCCGAGTCGATCATAGATCAGTTGAAACGACTTCAGAGACAGGTCGCGAAACTCCTTCCACAACTCAGCCTCGTCCTGATTGCCGTCCTCGAGCGCCTTGAAGGCCTCGCGGGCCTTCTCGGAAAGCGACGGGTCTTTCTCCTCCTCGCGGTGAAACTTGACATAGAGATCGTACAGCCCGGCAATCGGTTCTTTGTTGCGCATCTCATATCCCCAGAGGCCGTGCGCAACGATCAGTTTGCCGAATTGGGTACCCCAGTCGCCGAGATGATTGATACCGATCGGCGTGTATCCGAGTTTCTGGAAAATGCGATAGAGAGAATTGCCGATGGCGGTGGAGCGCAGATGCCCGATCCCGAATGGCTTGGCGATATTCGGCGAGGAAAAGTCAATGACGATGTTTTTGCCCTGCCCCTCAGTGGATGAGCCGTATTCATCTTCGTCGGCTGATATCGCGGACAGCACCAGTCCGGCGGTCGCCCCTGCCGAAACGCGGCAGTTATTGAAACCGCCGACCGCCTTAAAAGACAGATAATCGTAACCGTCCTTTTGTTTGATCAATGCATTCTGCGCATCGGTCAGGCGTTGGTTCAATTCAGCCGGATTGCCGTGTGCGGCCCTGGCCAAATCGAACATCGGCAGGGCGTAATTTCCCATGTCGGGATTTTTCGGTTTTTCCAGCCGATCGACAATGGCGTCCGGATCGAAGATATACAGGTCGGCTTGCGAGTCGTATAATTCGCCAAAGGCGGTTTTGGCCGCTTCGGCGGTCAGTTCGGCAACGTCTATTTTGAATTGGTCCTTAGTCATATTTGGTCTCGATTTCCATCCGTGAAAGGATTTACCGTCGTCCGACGCGTCATATCAATAAAAAACGTTTCTTTCTCCTGTTTTTACCCGCGCCCGATTCACGAAGAATATCGCCGATCCGGCCAATCTGGTCAAGATTTAACTGCCGCGTCGCTGACGACTCAGCCGGCCGGGAATTCAGCGCTGTCCATCCCCGTGCGGCGCGATAACATATCCGGAATGGGTTCGGTGTTCCGTATGTCCAAAGAAAAGATAATACAAAATTGACGAGACGATGTAAAGCACAACCGTAATCATCAACGGCAGAGTGTAGCCGTAACGTTCGATAAGATTTCCCCCGACAACCGCCGAAACCATCCACGATGATGTCCAGCCGAGCATCATCAGCGCGTTGACCAGCCCATGTTCGTGTTTTTTGACCAGTTCCATGCTGAAATTGGATCCGATCGGTTGGCCGAGATTCATCAACGCCCCGCGCACCAGAAAGGCCATAAACGCCAGCGGCAATGAATACGTATACGCGAGAATGATCATAAACGGAATCGAAAGCAATTGTGTCCAGACAATGGTGCGCACCATACCGAACCGTCGCGACAGCACCGGCCCGGACATAATACCGAGCAACATCGTGCCATGGACAAGGAAATAAAACAGGCCGATTTTATCGGGCGGCTGGTCGAATCGGTCGCGGAAATACAGATTGAGAAAGGGAATAATCAATCCCGCGCCGGTTCCCACGACGAAATACGGGATGATCAGTTTGAGATACAATCCGACGCGGCGTTTGAACAGGTCGAATGAAAAATCAGCGCCGTCATTTTCCTCGGAGGGATCGGCGGCTTTGATCAGCGCGAACGGGATCAGTGAAAACAGCCCCAGCGCCGCACCGATCAGAAAAGTCCACTGATAGGCGGAGATCATACCACCGGTGATCTTGGCCAATTGCGGCACCAGCCAGCCGAACAACAGTGATCCCAGCATACTGGCCATAAGCGAGACGCCGAACGACGCGGAAAACACATAGGTTCGCTCGCGAACGGTGGTATTGCGCATGAAAAACGGCGCGGCCGCGACGCGGTAAAAAGTCACCGCCACCCCGGCAAAGAATGAAATCACCACCAGAAAGTGGTCAACCGGAAGATGCGAAAGCAGAACAATCGACACGCAATAAACGAGGATGGACCCAAGCAGAATTCGTTTGAGCCGAATGCGCCGTAGCAGTAACGCCGCCGGGATGCAGATCACGGCGGTTCCGACCGCTCCGGCGGAAAGAATGGTCCCGATAAACGATTCGGGCGAACCCTGCTCGCGCAAATACAGGTTGAGAAGCAACATGTACGCGGCAAAAGTCAACCCGACCAGAAACGAGCCGGACAAATACAATCGCACATTGCGGGAAAACAGCCGGATGTTTTGTGCGTATTCCCGGATGGCGTCGGTTATTCGCGAGTATATGGCATTCATGGTTACATCCGCACCACCGGAGGATCAGCGGTTATTTGTTGTCGAAATCGAACACGCCCCCAAAGACATACTCAGCGGGTCCGGTGAGACCGATGACATCGTCGTTTTCAACCCAGTCGATATGCAGAGAGCCTGATGGAAAAACCACCTCGACTTTCCGTTCAAGCACACCGTTGACGACGCCGGCGACCACCGCCGCCGAAGCGCCGGTACCCGACGATCCGGTCGCCCCCGCTCCACGCTCCCAGTCGTTGAGGATTATTTTTTTGCGGCTGACGATTTTGACGAATTCGACATTGGTGCGATGCGGAAAGGCGGGATCGGTTTCGATATCGCTTCCCATAGACCGCCAGTCGAAATCGAAATCATCGACAAACAACACGCAGTGAGGATTGCCGAGCGCCAGCGCGGTTACCGGAAGAGAAACGCCGGCGATTTGCAGGGGCTGAGTGATATGGGATTCATGACGGGAACGCA
>CAZVNK010000176.1:0-402 GCA_964628115.1 uncultured Ignavibacteriaceae bacterium
CTGGAAAAACTCGATGGCAACGGCGTGGAAGCCTATATCGATCCGCGTTTGAACGAACACCTGGCCGAATTCGGCGCTATCAAAATCGATTATGTCGTCAATGCTCAGGGCGAGGGGTATACGGTGACGGTCGGTGATATGGATTGCGCCAGCAAATGCGGCGAGGGTGGATGCGGTAGTCATTGACGCCAATATGCCGTAAATACATTGCGACCCGTCAAATCGGCGGGTCGTTTTTATGTACGGCAGTTCAATTTCTCAGGGGCGGTATCTGCTCTTTAATCAAGCGGATATGATGCTCGCGGGTCAGTTGGTGTCGTTCGGCGAGGTTGGGAGGGATATCGAACGGATGACTGACGGCTCGCTGGATGGTCTCGGCGATGTCATCGGGGGTCAATGATG
>CAZVNK010000176.1:412-6397 GCA_964628115.1 uncultured Ignavibacteriaceae bacterium
CCCGCTCCGAGAGGAGTTCCGAGGCGCCGAATACCGGCGAGATAATCGCGGGAGTGCCGCATTGCACCGATTCGACCGCCACCAAACCGAACGGCTCATAATACGACGGCAGGATGGTAAAATCGACCGCGCCATACAGGTTTTCCATATCTTCGACAAATCCCAGAAATCCGACGTTTTCTCTGCCTTTGACGCCTTTTGCCGGTGTGCCCGCGATGAGCAGGTCAAACTCATTTTTCGGCAAAAGATCGAACGCATTCAGCAAAACTTCCAGACCCTTGCGGGAGTGGCCGGTCGATGGAAACAGCAGAGTGGTCTTATTCGGATTAATCTGATATTTGGCGCGAGTCTCGGCCTGTTTGACGGGATCGGGAATTGCGAATCGATGGTGGTCGAGCGGGGGATGAAGGACGAATATTTTGGCGGGATCGATGCCGTATAACTCGACGATTTCGTTTTTCATAAGCCGCGAATGCGCCATGATACGAGTCGAGGATTCATAGGCCTGCCGTTCGAGCCGTATTTCCAGACGGTCGCGAAAACCGGCTTTGATATTCATGGCGCGAAGAAAGCCGAGATGGGTGCCTCCGCAGACGACAATATCCTGCGCGGAGGTGCGGGAAACCGACAGACTCAGATCATACCCCCGGTTGACGGTAAAATCACCCAACCAGCGCGAGAAAAAATACATCCGAAACGGCTTGGGAATGATCGAGACGTCGTTTTTATAGATGGTGCAGTGTTCCAGCCCGGGCGTTTCAGGATCGACTTTGGACGTGATAAGATCAACACTATCGCCGGAATCGGCAAAACCATGCACCAGATCGACCAGATAGCTTTCCATCCCGCCTTTTTTCACGTACTGATGATGGATGAGAGCAATTTTCACCACTTATTCCTTTAATTTGATCCGATATCGGTCGATATTTGATAGTACTGGACAACAGGGGAATATACAAGCAGATTCTCGCCGATATCCCCGGTGGGGCATGTTTGGAAGGGGAACCGCATCGTGTTCACCGTTTTTGACAAAACCTGGCAGGATTACTGGGCTAATCGCTGGCACGTGGATCATCGCCATCAAATTCCCGGCATTTTCGATTATGACCGCGCTCTGGCGGATGTGATAGTATCGAGTTGTCGTCTGCAATCCGACATGCGGGTGTTCATTCCGGCCTGCGGCGCGGGCGACCAGGCGCGGGCGCTGGCTCGCAAGGGATTTTCGGTGACCGGACGGGATACCGCCGAGTCGCTGATAGCCTATGCCCAAAAACGTGCTGTAAACGAGGGGCTGGAAATCGATTTCGCGGTCGGCGACGTTCATGAATGCGATTTCCGGGACCAATTCGATGCGGTGGTGCTTCTCGACGGCGCTTTCGGCGAATTTGGCCCCGATGAGGATGCGCTTCTGCTGGAAAGTCTCTGCCGGTTGCTACGACCGGGAGGCAGTCTTTTTGTCATGTTTCGAACCGGTGATCGGCTGTTTGGCGAATCGAAAGTGTGGTTTGAGCAGGACGACGGCTGGCTGATGTGTGAGGAGCATTTCGACGAGGCCGAGCGGGTGTCATATCTTGATTTTGTCCTTGTATGTGATGAAGGCGCGATGATTCGCATGCGTCGCCCGGCCGAGAGACCCGCCGATATCGTGCGGTACTGCTATACTTTCGGTGAAATGGAAGAAATGCTTGCCGGAGCCGGATGCGAGCAGTGCTCACCGCTCTATTCGCGACAACTGGTACCGCAGTCCGGGACGTTTCAAGAGAATCCCATTGCGGATATCATTGTCGGACGGCGCCCCTGATCGCAGGATTATCGTTAGTATGACTTTCCCTGTGCAATCTCTGCACAACTTTGCAATCCAATGCTATCATCTCGTTTTTGCCGGTGTGACGGCATCGCCTTTGCGCAATTAGAGCGTGAAGGAAATGTGATGCATGACCAAATAAACTGGCAAATAATGAGTTAGACTGCCTTTTCCGGCGCAAGGAAAGGATGATAGCATGAGAAAAATGTTAGCGATTTTCACACTATTGATACTCGGTTGCAGTCTGTCAACTGCCGCTGTCCCGCCCGGATTCACCGGGAAAGTCGTGGTGGACCAGAAAACCGTCGCCGCGGGCGATTCGTTTATTTTACGGCTTCAACTGATGGATAACAATTACGATTTGTCGTCATTGCGGATTCCCCTGAAACTCAGTTCAACGGATATTACCTGCACGTATGTCGATTTTACCGGCTCGATCAAACATCCTGATATGGAAAGCTACTTTGCCATCAATAGTTCCGAAATTGATATTGCGTTTATTCCCCCGGTAGTGAATCCTCTGGCCATGATTACCGCCGAATCCGGATTGATTGCGACGCTGTATTTTACGGTTGACTCCGACGCGCCCACCTCGACGGTGTCTCTTGACACGGTGTATTCCGACGTCCAGTTCGAGCAGTTCGGCAAAACGTTTCACAAGATGAAACGCCTGGAAGTGACCGGGGAGACCGGTTTTTACTCGCTTCTGCCGGATTTTGTCGCCGGTGAGGTGGCCGTTTCCAACACGACCGGTATCGCCGATGATTTCAACGGGGTTTTGCCGACCAGTGTCATGCTCAGCCAGAACTACCCCAATCCGTTCAATCCGGCCACGACGATTTCCTTCGCCCTACCGGAGCGTTCCGCAGTGAAACTCGAGATTTTCAATTTGCTGGGGCAGAAAGTTGAGACGGTGGTCGATAATGTGCTCGACGCCGGTATCCATGAGTTGACCTGGGACGGATCCGGCCAGCCGAGCGGCGTGTATTTTTATCGTCTGAACGCCGCCGAGAAGTGCATGACCAAGAAGATGATCCTGATGAAATAAACATTTCAGACCAATCTGCCGATTAAATGATGAGGGAACCCGATTGGTGGTTTCCTCATCATTTTTTTATGGCGGAACATGCAACAGGCGGCTGAAACCAATATCTATCCGGTAATACCCGATTACGAGATCACCATGAAAATCGGGCAGGGGGGCATTGCTGAAATATTCAAAGCCCGCCAGGTATCGCTTAATCGCGACGTCGCCATCAAGATGATTTTCCCCGACCTGACCAACGATCCCGAGATCGTGCGGCGCTTCGATCACGAGTCGCTGACCATCGCGCGGCTCAATCATCCCAATATCGTACATGTGATCGACCGAGGCCAAACCACCGACAACCGGTATTATTTCGTGATGGAGTATGTCGACGGGACCTCGTTCAAGGAAATCATCACCAATCCCAAATACACGATTCGGCAGAAACTGGAAGTGCTGACCCGGGTGCTCAAGGGGTTGGATTACGCGCATAAAAACGGCGTGATTCATCGCGATGTCAAACCGGCCAATATTCTGATCGACCGCGAGGGGAACGTGCAGGTCGCCGATTTCGGCATCGCCCAGATCATCAACAAGCCCGATCAGGAGATGACCTCGTCCGACGTGATCATGGGGACACTGGCGTACATGTCGCCGGAGCAGAAACTGTCGTCGGCCAATGTTACCCTGGCGACTGATATCTATGCTATCGGCATCATGCTGTATGAGATCCTGACCGCTCAGAAACCGCTCGGGCGATTCAAAATGCCGTCGGAGATCAATCCGAAAGCCGACCGACGGTTCGATGATATCGTCGCCAAATGCCTGGCGCAGGAACCGGCCGATCGCTATCAGAGCGCGGTCGAGCTTAAGGATGAAATCCTCAATATCATCTCAAAGCAGGCGCGGGAGAACGGCAGTCAGAAAAAGGTCGCGGCCTCGGATTCCTTTGTCGGTAAATGTCAGTACCTGGAGACGCTGAAAGAGACCAAGCACAGTTCGACGGTGCTGGTGGAGCATACCGAAAACCACAAATTGTACGTGATCAAAACCAAGGAACGTTCCGACGCCGGTTTGAAAGAGGCGCGCATCCTTCGCAACGCCGGACATAAAAATATCATAAAAATCATCGGCGCGGGCGGAGACGCCAGGAAAATGGTACTCATGACGGAGTACGCCCCCGGCGGATCGCTCGCAGATCGCATGGTGAAAACCTATCAGTTGGATCGTGCTCTGGATATTATCATCCCGGCGGTCGATGCGCTCGAACACGTTCACCGGGCGGGTATCATTCATGGCAATCTGCGACCGTCGAATATCCTGTTCACCGGCGACAACGAAGTCCGTCTGACGGATTTCGGTTTCCCGCCGCATTACAGCCTGATGGACAAGAACTGGTATGCCCCGCCGGAGAAGAAAACCAGCAAACAGGGGGATATCTACGCGCTGGGCGTGATCCTGTACCAACTGCTGGTGGGCAAGAACCCGGTGTACGACCGCGCCAGCCAGTTATATCTCGGCGATTTGCAAAACGATATCCCCGAGGGAATAAAAAAGATTATCTCAAAGATGCTGGCCCTGCGGATTTCCCAGCGGTACGCCGACGCCGAGGAATTGCTCAAGGACTGGGAAGCCTATCAGGAAAGCCTCAACAAACCCAAAGTCAAACGCGTCGACTACGGTGCTGTCGCACGCGAACAACAACGCCGTCAGCGTATCAAACAGATCATTATTTTCGGTTCGATCGGCATCGCGGCAATCGTATCAGCCGTGATCGCATTCCTGCTGAAATAATCCGCATCGCATATTTCTCTATATTTGTTGTCACAGTCCACCATTCGCCCCGTCGCAAATCCGTCGATTAGTAGCGTAATTTCTCTTGTGTAAATTGAGCCTTGTTTTTAAAACAAAGGGCATGTCCATTGAACTTTACGATTAAGGAGGACACGCCCGATGCGAGAATTGGACTTCTCAGAGAAGAATTTATTCAATCGCTGGCATGGAGTCAAGACAATTTGGGATTTGATTCAGGGTCAGGTGAATAAGTCGGTAAAGGTGGTCTTGGAACGCGCCCTGTCTTCGGAGGTTGAGCAACGTGTCGGTTGTGGCAAGTATGAGCGCAGTGATGTGCGACGGGATTATCGGAACGGTAGCTACGCCCGTGATTTATTGACTCAGTATGGTTGGATTACCGGGTTACGGGTTCCTCGCTTGCGTTCGGGGGGTACGGACTCGGCAATATTTGATCGTTATCAACGTCGTCAGCGGTTGGTGGATATGGTGCTGTTGCAGGCGTTTTTGCGAGGTCAGTCAACGCGTCAGACACGTCGCGTGTTCGGGTTGCTTTTTGGTGAGTCGGTGAGTGCCCCGACGGTGTCGCGGTTAATCGGGCATTTGGAAAAGGAGGTCACGTCGTTCCACCGTCGCGAACTGTTATGTTCGTATCGGCAGTTGTATTTGGACGGTTTCTGGATTAAACTGCGTAAACCGGTTAAGACCAAGAAGGTGATTCTGTTAGCTTATGGGGTTCGCTCTGACGGCCGTGGTGAGTTGGTGGATTTCTTATTGGCGACGAGAGAAAGTGAGGCCTGTTGGCTGGGTTTTCTGAGGGATCTCAAGGAACGTGGTTTGGTTGCCCCGGGACTGGTTATAACGGATGGAGCGTCCGGGTTGCTTAAGGGTTTGGCGATGGTGTGGCCTCGAGCTCCTCAACAGCGGTGCGTTGTGCATAAGGCCCGGGATGCTGCCGGCGAGGTATCCAACAGTAAGTATCGCCGGGCGCTGGAGCGGGATGCTCGGTTGGTCTTTGAGCAGGCCGTGGACAATCGGACGGAGACGATGGTTCGAAAGCGCTTGCGGCGGTTCTGTGTCAGATGGAAAAAGATAGAGCCGGAAGCGGTACGGATATTCTGTTTGGGAATCGAGGACTGCTTCACCTATCTGACCTATCCACCACCGTTGCATAAGACGCTGAAGTCCACCAATCCGATTGAACGACAAATTGAGGAGTTCCGAAGACGGATACGCCCAATGCGCTCCTTCAACAATACCAGAAGTGCGGAACGAATCATCTATGGCATAATCGCTTATGTTTTAAACAAAACCGAAAAGGACATGACCCATAACTATTTTACACAAGATGCTTGACAGAATC
>CAZVNK010000177.1:0-6389 GCA_964628115.1 uncultured Ignavibacteriaceae bacterium
GAGATTGATCAGCGGGCCGCCCGAATTGCCGGGATTGATCGATGCGTCGGTTTGAATATAATCCTGATATCTCGGGGTATCGTTACCGAAGCGAAGATTACTGCGCCCCTTGGCCGAAATCACCCCCACCGTCACGGTGCGGTCCAGACCGACCTGCGGAAACGGATTACCGATCGCAATCGCCCAGTCGCCGACCCTGATTTCATCCGATTTGCCGAACGGAATAAACGTGATCTCCTCCTCCGGCTCGACTTTCAACACCGCCAGATCGGTTTGCGGATCGGTGCCGACCACCTGGGCTTCGTAGGTGTACCCGGTCGGCTTTCGGACCGGCACCTGATCGGCCTGAGCGCTGACATGATTGTTGGTCAGAATGTATCCATCCTCGCGGAAAAAGAAACCGGAACCGGACGACATTTGCGGTTCGCGCGGAACTTGAAAGAAATGCCAAAAGACATCATCGTAAGCGCTTCGACTGCGACTCGACGTCGCCGAGATATTCACCACCGCCCCCTGCACGTGATCGACCGTGTTGACGAAGGGGGAATAATACTGACCGTCGTCACCCTTCACGACCGGCACATTACCGAACGATAAATCGGCGGAAGCCCTCGGATTCAGTTCAAGATTGGACGCAATGATAATTCCGAGAATTATGAAAAATGCCGCGGAAATAAAAAAATACCGATACCTGACCCCTAAAGGACGGCGAGATCTCCCGTTCAACTTTTATCCTCCAAAGTGGCTAGCCACTTAAAATACGAATCATTGTTTATATTGTCAATACAAATTCTTTACGAAAAAAAGTCTCCATGCAATATACATTTCTACTATTTTCACCGAAAAAAGTTTCAGGCCACGCCGTATTTGGAACATATAATCGGACATAGAGTTACCCAATGCCTTCAGGTTAATATCACATTATCAAGGCAGGCATTGACTTTTGGATTTGATACAAGTATATTTTTAGTTTATGTCTGATTCGAATCTATATGAAATTCCGGTGACAATCGGACGCCGGCTCTATGAAAAAGGGCTGGTGACCGCAACCGACGGCAATCTTTCCTGCCGTCTCGACGACGGCACTATCGTCGTTACCGCATCCGGCACGGCGCTGGGACGGCTGGACACCAACGATTTCGTTGTCCTTTCTCCTGACGGCGATATCGTATCCGGCACGCGAAAACCGTCATCCGAATATTTGATGCATCTGGCGGTATACCGCCACCGTCCCGACATTAACGCGGTCTGCCACGCTCATCCTCCCTATGCCACCGCCTCGGCGGTAACCGGCAACGGCCTGCCGTCAGGGATCCTGCCGGAAATCGTCCTGTTCGTGGGAGACATTCCGTTGACCGCCTACGCCCCACCCGGAACCGACGCCGTTCCGAAGGCGCTGTTGCCGTTTCTGGCCGATCATCAGGCGTTTCTATTGCGCAATCACGGTGTCCTGACCATCGGCGCCGATATTGAACAGGCGTATAATCGTATGGAAGCGGTTGAACATTACGCCCGAATTGTCTATATTGCGAATCGGTCCGGCGGACCGACCGCACTCGATCCGGCGGAGATACGACGTTTGGAAGAAATAGGGAAGTCATTGCAATCAGGATGAACGCACGATGATAAAAAAGGTCGTTCTCGATAAAGCCGATCGACTCTACCATTTCCCCTTTGATCTGGAGGAGTTTTTTCCCCGGCGAACCCTGCGCACCATTGATAAGCGTTTCACACTCATCGACCTGGGGCGTTTTCGCTGGCCGGTAACCGGTGATTTGACGGGGCCGGCCATCGCCGGCGACAAACTGGCCGATCCGGACGATCTGAACGCTGTCAAGCAGTCGGTGACACGCTGGCTGAAAGCCGAGTTCGGCCTGCGGGCGGTATCTCCCAAAGAAATTTATGTCGGGCAGGGTATTCGCAGAATGCTTCTGGACCTATGCCTGGCTTTTGTCGAATCCGGCGACGTCGTTCTCTATCCTGAACCGGGCGTCCCCTTCTACAAAAGACAGGTGATTACCGCTGACGGGGTGCCGGTTCCCTACCCCATATCGGAGCAAACCGGTTTTAAACCATCGACCAAGAAACTCGCATCCAAACTGGGTGGTACGGCCAAAATATTTATTCTCAACAATCCGCACAATCCGACCGGGGCGATGCTTGACGGAACCGATTTGACCGATTTGTCACGGGTTGCCTCGCGTGAAAACGTCTTTATTGTCAACGACGCCGCCTATTGTTCGCTGGCCGAGGAGAAATATGTCTCCCTGCTGTCGATCCCCGGCGGCGCCAAGGTCGGATTGGAGCTGTTTTCCGTTCCCTTTACTTTCGGCCTGCCCTATATCCCGATGGGTATCGCGGTCGGCCCCGCATCGGTTATCAGCGGCATGGAAACAATGGGCCGCTCTATCGGTAATATTATCCCCAAAGCCTGGATCGGGCCGACCATCGAGGCTATTGACAACTACCCCGCACCGACGCTTCGTTCAGCGATCAAGACCATCAACCGCTCACGCCTTGAGGCGGAGCAGTTGGTGGAGAAATTCGGATGGGAAATGGTGCGTCAAAAATCAACCCCCTTCGCCTGGATCAAGATTCCGGGTCGAAGGCGGACCAGCCCATTGGCGCAGACTCTGCTTAAACGCAAAGGCATTCTGGCGCTTCCCGGCAATGCGTTCGGAGAAAACGGTGAGGGATTTTTCCGGCTGTCGCTGACCGCCTCGGTCGATGATTTTCGGGCCGCCGCCGAGCGCCTGGCCAAACGCATGACCATATTGCCGAAAACGGGAGAATAAAGGTGGACGTCATCAGACTCAATAACATGGTCTTTTACGGTTATCACGGTGTCAGCGCCGCCGAGAAGGAAACCGGACGGCGTTTCGAAGTCGACTGCGAATTGGAGGCCGATCTGGCTCCGTCGGGGCAATCGGATTCCATCACCGACACGGTCGACTATGTCGCCGTTTTCAACAAAATCCGCGAAATCGTTGAAGGGAAAGCGTTTTCGCTGGTGGAAAGCCTTGCGACCACCATTGCCGATGAAATTCTGCGCGATTTCCCGGTCTTTGCCATAAAACTTCGGGTCCGTAAAATGACCCCTCCCATTCCCGGGACGATCGACAATATCGAAATCGAAGTTGTTCGCCGGCAGCCTGATGCCGAGAAGATATTGTCCGATAATAAGGAATAGGAGAAAGGAGTTAATATGACAAGCACCGTGTATCTTGCACTCGGATCAAACCTCGGCGACCGGGAACAGAATCTGGTCAAAGCCATCAGCCTTATTTCGAGTATGGAGGGATTTGAAACCATCGCTCTCTCCCCCATTTTCATCAGCGAGGCGGTCGACATGGATGAAGACGCCCCCACGTTCTTTAACATGGTCATCAAGGGCGATTACCGCTACCGACCGACCGAACTGCTGGACAATCTGGAAGCGATCGAGCGACAACTCGGCCGTACCGACAAGGGGATGTGCCGGCCGCGACCGATGGATATCGACCTGTTGTTGTTCGGCGATGAAATCATCGAAACCGAACGACTGTCGGTTCCGCATCGCAGAATGCTCGAACGACCGTTCGTCCTCGCCCCCCTGATGGAAATCGAACCGGATATCGTCCATCCCGTAACCGGTGATCTGATCAAAACGTATTACGATGATGATGAAAGTGACAAGCTGGTCATATACAAGGAATTTGCCCGCCAACATGTATGAACCGAATTATATCGCCATTGAAGGCGTCATAGGCGCAGGGAAATCGACTTTTTCGAAAATGCTGGCCGAGCGTATCGGCGCCGAGCTCGTCCTGGACCAGGCAATGGATAATCCCTTTCTGGTCGACTTTTATAAAAACCAAAAACGGTACGCTTTTTCGACCCAGTTGTTTTTCCTGCTGAGTCGCTATCAGCAACAGCAATCGCTGATAACCCGCGACCTGTTCGCACAGAGAATCGTCGCCGACTACGCCTTCGGACGTAATCAGGTATTCGCTTCGGTAACACTCACTCCGCGCGAACAGATTCTGTACAACAAGATCATGCCCCTGCTGACCACCGACATTCCCAAACCGGACCTGGTGGTGTACCTTCAGGCTTCGGCGCCGATTTTGATGGAGCGCATCCGTCGACGCAATCTCGGCTTCGAACGGTCGATCGCCGCCGACTATATCGAGCAGTTGAACGAGGCATTCAACTATTACTTTTTCCATTACACCGATACGCCTCTGCTGGTGGTAAAAACCGATGAGATCGATTTCGTCGAGAATCCCGAGGATTTCGAGAATCTCGTCGACATCATCAAAAAGCCGGTGTCCGGCAAAAAATACTATGTGCCGGCGGGATCGGCGGCATAGGAGTTATTGTCATGGCTGACAGGACAACCCGCAAACATATCAGCGTCACGAAATTCGTCGACAAAAAAACCAAAGGCGAAAAAATCGCGGTTCTCACCGCCTACGATTATTTTACCGCCCGCTTTCTGGACAACGCCGGAGTCGATGCCATTCTCGTTGGCGATTCGGTCGGGATGGTCGTCTACGGCGAGAAAAACACGCATGCCGTTACGATGGAGATGATGCTGGCGCACACGCGTGCGGTCGCCAAAGCCGAACCGGCGGCGCTGGTTATCGGCGATATGCCGTATATGTCCTATCAACCGTCGCTGAAAACCGCCGTGACCAACGCCGGGCGTTTCGTGGCGGAGGCCGGAGCGGAATCGGTCAAACTCGAAGGCGGCATCGAAATGATCCCCACCGTCAAACGCATCATCGAATGCGGGATCCCGGTCATGGGACATCTCGGCATGACCCCGCAGTCGGTGCACCGTTTCGGCGGCCCGAAAGTGCAGGGTCGCAAAGACGCCTCCCGGCAATACCTGCTGGAATCGGCCCAGGCCCTGCAGGAGGCCGGGGCGTTCGGCATTGTGCTGGAGTTGATACAATCCGACACCGCCGAGGAAATTACCAGGGCGATCACGATTCCCACCATCGGTATCGGCGCGGGAAAGCACTGCGACGGACAGGTGCTGGTTATCAACGCCATCACCGGCATGTACGATATCTTTCAGCCGAAGTTCGTGCGGCGCTATGCCGACCTCGCGAATATAATTGAAAAAGCCGCAAGCGAATTCGTGGCCGATGTCAAGTCCGGCGGGTATCCCTCCGACGACGAATCGTTCTCATAGCACGTCCCCGGCTGTCCGACGGAATGCCGCGCGCCGTTACCGATTCCCATCATAATCCCATAAAATTATATTGCCTATCGTGGGTTTTGCCTTCTATCTTCATATCAACCGATAACGAAAAACGAAGCCAATCGAAGGGAGAGACCATGCAACACAAAACGTTATTTTCATTCCTGATACTGATGGGTATTTTGCTATTGGTATCCTGCGGGCAGTCGTCGGACAAAAAGACCGAAACGCCGCCTGCGGAAACCGCCGCAGTCGAAACCGCACCGGCGGATGAAACACCGTCGCTGTATGCCGAATGGAGTCAACTGCCGAAGGGCGAAAGCCCCGGCGGCGGGCTGATCATTCGCGAGGACGGCACCTACACGCGCTGGGACGATCACCCCGATGTCAAAGGCGCCTCCGTAACCGGGCCGTATCAAGTCGATATGGCCGTCACCCCGCACGCGCTCGATCTTTGTGTCGGCGAATGCGGCGGTCCCGGCTCGGAATGGACCACGCTTTTTTGTATCTTCCAATTCCACGGCGCCGACACGCTTGAGGTGCGTTTCGCGCCGGACAACAAGCGCTATGGCGCTTTTGCGGACGAATCCGACGAACGGACATATTATTACACTCGCAAAGGCCCCGCCCCGGCGAAGGAGTAGGCCGGTAGTGCAATAACAAAGTATTCAGGGCGAACCTATCATAAAATTCGCCCTGTTTTATAATATGAACATAATCTCATATTAAAGATAAAGCGGGGATGATTTGATGAAATACTTAAAAGCAATATTATGCATTCCTATTGTTTTATTGATTATGCAGAATTCAACTCAGGCGCAAGAAACAATAAATACGGAAGAAAAGATTCAGAATGCAATTGACCTGGCGGCTTCAGGTTTGACTGAAGACGGCAAAGCATTTTTAGTACAACTCCTGCATGATGGCATCGAAGATGAACTCAATACACAAATCCGACTAGTGTTGAGTGCAATATGTTACCAAGAAGAAAATTATAGTTGTGTTTTTTACCACTGGGACAAAATAATTGAGAAAGCCCCTGATTCGCGGGAAGCACACATGGTGCGCAATCTAAAATCTCAATTTGAATTCTTCGCGTCTTCATCCATTACCGCCTGGAATAAAGACATTGGCTTTTTAAACGAGTTATTTACCTCCAGGCAATTCTGGACATATGAAAGCCCTGATTATAAAATGA
>CAZVNK010000178.1:0-6373 GCA_964628115.1 uncultured Ignavibacteriaceae bacterium
GTAGAGCATGTCATGGTAATCACTGCGGGTGTACGACGTCTGTCCGCCCAGCCGGGCGAAAAAGTCGAGGTTTTGCATCGCGGTAAAATTGGCATAGAGCATGACGTTTTCGGATACGTATGCCACGTTGGCCTTGGCTTTCAACGGTTCGCGATGCGTAACGATACCGTTGATGCGGGCTTCACCGTCGGTCGGCTCGATAAAATTCAAGAACAAGTTAATGGTGGTGGTTTTACCCGCGCCGTTGCCCCCCAGAAGGGCATATATCTGCCCCGGTTCGATGGTGAACGAGACATGATCGAGCGCCAGCGCGTCGTCGTCGTACCTCTTGGTCAGGTTGACCGCTTCCAGGGCGGGCGCATCGGTTTTGTTGACGGTATTCATTGCGGTTTCTCCTTATTTTCGTGAGAGGCGGACGCCGTAGACCACAATGCCCCCAACGACGGCCAGAATAAACAGGACGATCAGGACGGTACCGATGATATTGGTCTCGGCCTTGATTTCGATCGTGGCGATTTTGTCACTGCCGCTGATCGGCTGACCGCTGGAAAGCGCGGTGGCCTGCATACGCACTTCGTATTTCCCCACCGAAACGCCCGGTGGCGGAGTGAAGCGCAGAATCACTCTTTTTTCCTCACCGATATCAAGCGTCGCGATGGCCGACGGGATGACTTCGTCGGTCCAGTTCAGCGGCAGATCGGCGGTGACTTCGATATGGTCAAGTCGACGGCTTCCCTCGTTGACCAGTTCCAGTGCCATCTCGACGGTTTCATCGGCATAGATGTCATGGTACAACTGCGGGGCATGCACCATCAACTCGCCGCGTCCCCTCGGGATCAGTTCCAGATGCACGAAGCCGACGTCGAGGGCGCGCAGTTCCTCTTCGGTCCAGGTGCGTTCGGGGTCTTTTCGGATTTCAGCCGTTTTGTCGGCGGGAAGCACCAGAACATAGAACGGAATCGACTTGTCCATCGCGACCTGACCGTCGGATCGATCCGGCAGGGTAATCTGCAAAACCGCGTCCTTGGTACGACTGCTTTCGGTGAATTTCACCTGGCGCAAACGGACGCTTCCGGTGGTGCTTTTAAAATAGTGACTGATTTCGCGAGGGAGATTGACCACTTCGAGCGAAAAAGTGTTATTCACGCCGCTGTACAATTCCAACGTGAGATCGTACCCGGCCGATTTCCCCAGTTCCACTTCCTGCGAGAAGCGTTCCGATTGTATTTCGACCTTGTTGACGGTGGAGTCCTTCTGCAAAAAGATTTTCATGGTGCGCTGACTACCGTTGCCGTAGATCAAAAAGACGGTCACGGCGTCGAGATCCTGTAGTAATTTGAAATCGACCGTCTGGGGACTCCCAAAACGAAGCTCCGAGATTTTCGTTTCGTAGGGTTGGCTGACAACGGCGTTGTCGTCATTCATCAGGGACACGTAGGCGTTGTTGATGATATCCGGTTGCAGGGAGCGAAACAGGTCGTCATCGGTATTCAGCAGTTTGCGGAATTCCTCGGTTCCCCCGGAGGTGTTCGCCAAAGTCAGACGTACCCGGCGGGTTCCGTCGGGGCCGTGATATTTGATTGCCGATTGTACCGATATGTACTGCTTTTCAAACAACACCGCCAGCAGTGATTGCTGATAGTTGACTTCGGCATCCGCGAACACGGCCCGCGCCTGTTCAAGTCGCACCTGCGAAATCAAATCCCGGTCGTACAGGGTTTGCTGACGTTCGTATTCCGCACGAGCGACGTCGAACGCTTCCTTGGCGCGTTTCAAACCGAGCAGGCGGTATTCATCATCGCGTTGATTGAAGAAATTTCCCGACTGCGCCGGAACTACTCCCGAAAACATCAGGAATACACAAAACAGGAACGAATATCGAACCAGAAGAAATTTCATCGAGGCACCTTCATTCCCTTGTTATCTTTTCATTACTTTGGTTTCCATCGGTTTCGGGCGGACAAACGACGTGGTCAGTTCCTTACCGTCGCGTTCGATTACCAGCGTTACGGTTTCACCCGTCGCGATTTTGTCATAAGCATCCGTAAACGCCTGCGGTGAGGCATAATCATCTCCCTGTATTTTGAGGATGACATCACCGGGTCGGGGCGTGGCGCCGTCGAATTTCGGCATGATATTGTTAATTAACGATTCAACCGACAGTCTCCCGTCTTCGGCTTTCAGCATCACGCCGACACCTGCCAAAGCCAGATTGTTCCCATCATCCCCACCAATGCCGGTCATGGTCATCACCACCGGTTTTGGCATGCTTTCCGGATCGGCCTTGATGAACTTGCGCATCATCATTTTGCCGTCGCGGGAAATCGCCAGCTTGACCATATCCCCGGCGGATGTCTTGTCATAGGCCTCCTGTAGCGCTTCGACCGATTTGATCTTACTGCCGTTGACCATAATGATGATATCGCCCTGCAAAATGTCGAGATCTTTGTATGCGTCGGGGCGATTGTCCGACGGCATAATCATTTCAACGGTTACGGCGCTGTCCTTCAGCATGATCATACCGCCGAATTCGTTGATCATCATCATTTCGCCCGGATCGTCAAAGGAATACGTGTGGGTGATGGTCTGCTGTGCGACCACGACAGAACCTGTCAGGCCAACGGCGACGGCAATGCCGATCAACACGAACTGACGATAGGGGGGGATGAGTCGATTCATATCTTTTTCCTCCTGAATGAACACTGGTTGTTAATCGTTTACTTGAAATTAAACAATTGGTTGCACGACAGGTAGTTAAGATATGTTACCGAATGTTAAGAGATGTTAAATATAGTGCAGACCTTTATCATATTACCTATATTTGTAATATGGCACTCGCGAGAAAAAGAATCGGACTGGTGGTGGGGCTGATTGTCGCCGCGCTGGCGGGACTCATCGTGATACAGGGCATTCTGCTGAGAGAGGCGATTGCATCACGGGAAAAGACCTTCGACAACACCGTCGCCACCGCACTCAACCGGGTCCGGGAAACGCTGGAAACATTTCAGACGATGACGATCATTTTCGAGACGGTCGACAGCCTGGAAACGAATGACAGTCTCAGTATATCGATTGCTCTCGAATCCGATGAAATCAATGTCGGCGACAGTGTCAATCCCAGATACTTCAGGGTCAACAATGACAGCCTGGTAATTCAGACGAGAACTGATGAAGAGTTGCGAATACCACTTCCGCCGAAACCGCAGGGACGGAATTCGATAGATTCGATAGAAATGACAAAAATCCTGTACAAGGTCACCGACAGCGCCTGCAATTTGCGGGGATACGTTAATGAAAAACCGGTCGATTCGATACCGGCCGTCATGGCATTTCTAGATAACAACGGCGCGCGCGACGGGTTCGTCCGCAACGTCCTCAGCCGCATGTGGGTGATGGACAGCATTCCACTGATTGAGCGACTCGATTCCGCAATGATCGATTCGACCATCAACGCCACGCTGACCGAAAGCAATATCGATCTGGATTATCGGTTCGGTGTCAAAATCGAAAAGCCGGATACCATGCTGTTCGTACCTGAAAACGAGGCCTCCTTGCTGGGGGATTCACGATATGCGGTGCGGCTCTTCCCGTTTGACCTGCTCAGCGGCCCGGTCGAACTATTGGTTCGGTTTCCCAACCGGCAGGCGTACCTCTGGAGCCAGATTTTGCCGATGCTGATAATCAGCGGTCTGTTTATTCTGGCGGTGATCGCCGGTTTCATCTATACGATTCGCGTTATTGTCCGGCAACAACGAACGCAACGACTCATGACGGATTTCGTGAACAACATGACGCATGAATTCAAAACGCCGATATCCACCATCGCGCTGGCATCCGAGGCCATCATCCGGCCCGATGTGACTTCCGACCATGACCGGGTGGGGCAATCTTCCCGCATGATTCAGGATCAAAACCGGCGCATGAGAAATCAGGCGGAAAAGATTTTACAGATGGCGTCACTGGAGGAGGGAACACTATGCCTGAAAAAAGAGGAGGTCGACCTGAAGCAGATCATCCGGGAGGCCGTCGCCAACGCCGAGCTGGCGATCAAGGCGCGCGAAGGAAAGATTACCTGTTCGTTCAAGGCCGATGAGCACCTTCTCGCGGGCGACCGGGTGCATCTCGGAGGTATTGTCAACAACGTGCTTGACAATGCGGTTAAGTACTCACGGGAACAGCCGGACATTGCCGTTTCGACGTTGAATGCCGACGGTGGCCTGTATCTGCGGATCGCCGACCGGGGCATCGGCATCGGCGAGACCGATTTGAAACTGATTTTCAACAAGTACTACCGGGTATCGACCGGCAACGTGCACGATGTCAGAGGATTCGGGCTGGGGCTGAGTTACGTGAAGTTGATGGTCGAGGCGCATCGCGGAAAAATCACCGTCAGCAGTAAACCGGGGCAGGGAACACAGGTGGAGATATATTTTCCATTGACGAATAAACAGTAGTATGGACACGGACACGATCACCAAAATACTTCTGCTCGAGGATGACGACAATCTCGGCGCCATCATCAAGGAGCATCTGACACTCAACGGATTTACGGTCGAACTGCGCCGAAACGGCCACGACGGTCTCGAGGCGTACGCCGAGAATAATTTCGATCTCTGCTTGGTCGACACCCAGATGCCGCCGATGGACGGATTCACGTCCACGCGTACCATCCGCGAACGGGACTCGCGCATACCGATTATTTTCCTGACCGCAAAATCCCTGCAGGAGGACAAGATCAAAGGATTCAAGATCGGGTGCGACGATTATATCACCAAGCCGTTCAGTATCGAGGAATTGCTGTTGCGCATCCGGGCCGTACTGAAACGATCGGGTTCCGGCGCAATCGAGTCGCAACAGCATCTGTTTGCCATCGGGCATTTCACTTTCGACAGCAATAAACGCACACTGGCATGTCCGGAGCAGACATACAAACTGACCTCAAAAGAAACCGAATTGCTGAAAATGCTTTGCCGGCATGTCAATCACACGCTATCGCGGGCCGACGCGCTTCGCGAAATCTGGGGCACGGAGGACTATTTTAACAGCCGCAGTATGGACGTCTTTATATCCAAACTCCGCCGTTATTTAAAAAGCGACGACCGTATCGAAATCATCAATATTCACGGCAAAGGATTCAAACTTGTTATCGACTTATAGACTCATTGTCGGTTGTATTATCGGCATGGTCATGCTCTTCCCCGCCATGACGGTTATGGGACAGGATTATTCCTGGCTGGAACGATACGACACCACACAGACCATTCAACATCGCATTGCACCGCCCGACGGGTATGCGCGCCTTGAGGTCGATACGAGCGGTTTCGGTTACTGGTTGAGAGGTCTGCCGCTTAAAGAGGCGGGAACTGCGGTGCGCTTATTCGACGGCCGGGAAAAACATCGCCAGGACGTCCACACAGCCGTGATCGATATCGACGTCGGCACACGCGACCTTCAGCAATGCGCCGACGCGGTGATTCGACTGCGCGCGGAATTCCTGTTCGCACGCGGCAAATACGACCGTATCAGTTTCAATTTCACCAGTGGCGACATGGCCTCGTTTCGAAACTGGATTCGCGGTTTTCGTCCTTTGGTAAACGGCAATCAGGTGACATGGCGAAAAACCGCGCCGGTTGATTCATCATATCGGTGCTTTCGTTCATATCTCGAAACGATATTCATGTACGCCGGATCGTATTCACTCGACAAACAACTGCGAATGGTTGATAATCCCAAAGATATTGCAATCGGCGATGTATTCATCGAGGGCGGCTTTCCGGGCCATGCGGTTATCGTGGTCGACGTCGCGGTAAACAGCGCAACCGGCGAGAAAGTATTTCTGCTGGCGCAAAGTTATATGCCGGCGCAGGTCGTTCATGTTTTGATATATCCATCGGATTCGACATTAGGTCCGTGGTACGACTGCAATTTCGGCGACATTCTTGTCACACCGGAATGGACATTTAAAAAACATCAGTTGAAACGTTTCTGATTTTTCTTATCTGCATACTATGCGACGGATATCCTGATCACAACACCGATAATTCACCTCTCGATTTTGTTGAATATCAATTCTCTTCAACAGGTATATTGTATAAATCGATCGAAGGGAGTTGTATCATGATTACAATCACACAGAAAGAGGACGTGCGTCCGGTCTGCCCGCATTGCAAAAAGGAAATCGACACGATATGGTTTCGGGATATGAAGGGCGATCTTGGCAGACGATGTGTGTATTTCTGTCCGTTTTGCCGGTCGGTGCTTGGCATATCCCACCGCAAGGGCTTGACTTTCGGGCTATAAACACTGTGAGCGGTATCGTATCTTTCCCGAAAATAAAAATACCGCGCATATCCACTTTTCCGTTGAAAGCGAC
>CAZVNK010000179.1:0-6368 GCA_964628115.1 uncultured Ignavibacteriaceae bacterium
GTGTGGAGTGCTTACTTCCCAGACGTCCATCCCAATGCCTATTACGTTGTCATGGTTGAGTACCCGAAGATTGCGATCAAGCATTAAAACCTGAAAAGTGGTATTGTCGACAAAATAAAAATAACCGCCCTTGGCCGTAATGCCCTGATCCGAGTCACCGTCGGATACAAACAGGCTGTCACATGACGCCAGGAATGCCGCCGACAGGACAATCATCAGCAAAATTCCGACCCTGATTCGGCCGGCCCGATAACTGATCACAATCTGACCTCCATCCTATTTGATATGTTGCGCACTTCCTATTTTTCTCTTTGTTGCTTTGTCTCTGATTTTTCACTATGGCATGGCCATCTGCAGTATTTCACTCCCCATATTGAAGGGTCATTCTATGTAGCATTCTAACAGTATACAAACACTGTGCCAATTTTCGTTATCGTTGAAAATAAAGGATTTAGAGCGTTTTACAAACCATAAAGGACGCCGAATCGGGACATATTCGCCCACCGAAACGTGCGCTCACAGCCCAAAACGACCGATAAGAGAATCATTGTCGTTGCGATACAGATATATAGCAAGGGGCTTTTTTGGGCATGGTTTTTGTTATATCGAAAATTAATATCCGAAACCGAATGACGGAAGTATATTGGGGATAGAGTGAGAAGAATCGAAACGAATATCGATAGCAATGGAGATACGATATCCGGTGCATCAGTCAATAGCCGCCGCCCGGAGATATAAAAATGAAATTTATCAGGATTCATGCCCGGGCCATTTTACTGGCAACTGCTTTCGCCGCAATTATCGCCGTTGTATCGATACTGGTCCATATCTCTCTAAAGCAGTGGACGGCGGAAATCGTCAACACCAATACCACACTCACCCAGGTCGTGGTCGGGCAATTAAACGAATCCGGGCATAAAATCCTCGACAGTCTGACTCGCATGGAGTTTTTCACCCGGGAGCCGCGCACCATGGATGATATCCGCGTCATGGACACCCGCTTGAAAGAAGTGTCAACGACGGTTTTGTCGCGAGCCAGAGGGATGGAGGGCGGCTTTTTCTTCAGCGCTTTCGATGAGTTCTACGGTTACGCTTTTCCAACCTCGCCTCCGCCTCTGCCGGTCTATGGCCCGCCTCCCCGTTCATATAATATTATCAAGGCCCAGGTGCAGGAAACCCTCGACAGCAACGTCGCCATCGCCAGGCTTCATCAGTTCGATCCCGCGATTTTTCCACTGGCAACCGAACCGATCGTGATCGACGGGGCCACTATGGGGGTGGTCTGGGCGCGAATTCACATCGAGCGTGAACTGCCGACCTTGAAATTGCGACAGGTAATAAACCTCGGAGCCGTCGCCTCCCTGCTGGGATTCATCATTGCCCTGTTGATTTCGATGGTTCAGCGCAGAAAAATACAACGCATTCACGCCGATCTTGAAATCGTGAAAACCGGTTCGGCCCACGAAGTTACCGAATACCGGGGATCGCTCGGATACATCGGCCGCTCCATCAATTCAATGGTGGA
The DNA here is from genome assembly GCA_964628115.1 of uncultured Ignavibacteriaceae bacterium. Lineage (GTDB taxonomy): Bacteria > Zixibacteria > MSB-5A5 > GN15 > PGXB01 > JAFGAL01. Next base: position 1,526 of record CAZVNK010000179.1, read on the forward strand.
TTCGCTTCGCAAGGAACACGGCCGCCGAGAACATCTCGAACGGGAATTGCACCGCAAGGAAAAAATGGCGTCATTGGGCAAACTTATCGCCGGTGTCGCCCACGAGGTGAAAACTCCGCTGGCCATCATCAAAACCCGCATTCAAATCTGGCAACAGCGGCAGGAGGATCTGAAAAAGACCGATCCCGATGCTCTTCAACTTGAAGTGGTTTCCGACGATTCCATGAATCTGGTCATCAACGAAATCGACCGTCTGTCGGAAATGGTACGGCGCCTGCTGTTTTTCACCAAACCCAAGGCCGAACAACTGCGCAAAACCAATCTCCACGATCTATTGCAACATACCGTCAAGTTCGTGGAAACCAAAGGCATGCATAAGGACGTGGACATCATCATGGACTTCGACGTGAACGTCCCCCAGCTCTATATCGATCCCAACCCCATGGAACAGGTGCTGATCAACATCATCGTCAATTCCATCGAAGCTATTCGCAGTGCCGGGACTATCACCATCACTACCCGGTTCGACCGGGCCGACAATATGGTGAAAGTCATGATAGATGACAACGGCATCGGTATTCCGGAGGAAATACAACAGAAAATTTTCGACCCGTTCTTCACCACCAAGGAAAAGGGATTCGGTTTGGGTCTGTCGATCTGCTATGAAGTTATTGTCGCCCACGGCGGCACTATCCAATTCAATTCCAAAGAGGAAAAAGGAACGCTGTGCACGATAGAATTGCCAATGACCAATCGCAACCAGAGTGAACGTAGCCATGAAAAATAAAAGCATATTGATCGTCGATGACGAAGCCTTCATGAGAAAAAACATAATCGACCTGCTGTCGTCGAAGGGGTGCCGGCTGAGTGAGGCCGCTGACGGTGACGAGGCGATCGAGAAGGTCAGCACCAGCAAGCCGGATCTCGTTCTGCTGGATATCAATCTCCCGAAAACCGACGGCCTGACCGCTCTCGCGGAAATCAAGCGCATTCTCCCCGATCTCCCGGTTATCGTGTTCACCGCATACGGCACCAGCGAACGCGCCATCAAAGCCATGAAAGCCGGCGCGTACGATTACATCGAAAAGCCGTTCGAACTGGATCAATTCCTGCTCATTATCCAACGCGCGCTGGAATTTTCGGAACTGCTCGGCGAAGTCAAGGAATTGCGGAACAAGGTCTCCACCATTTCCGGCGAGGACGACGCACACATTATCGGCAGTAGCGCCCAGATGAAGGAAATCTTCAAACTGATCGGCCGGGTGGCCCCGAGCGAAGCGACCGTTCTGATTCGGGGTGAAAGCGGCACCGGCAAGGAATTGATCGCCGATGCCATTCAACGACATTCACTGAGGAAAAAAGAAGCCTACGTGAAAGTCAATTGCGGCGGCTTGTCCGACAGCATTCTGGAAAGTGAAATCTTCGGCCACGAGAAAGGCGCCTTCACCGGGGCGATCGCCCAAAGGCAGGGACGCTTCGAACTGGCCGATGGCGGAACCATCTTTCTCGATGAAATCGACACCACGTCTCCCTCACTGCAAGTAAGACTTCTGAGAGTCCTTGAACAGCAGACCTTCTACCGTGTCGGCGGCGAGGACCCGATTCATGTCGATATCCGAGTCATTGCCGCCACCAACAGCGATATCGATAAAGAAGTTAAAGAAGGGCGATTCCGCGAGGACTTGTTCTACCGATTGAACGTGGTGCGCATCAACATTCCGCCGCTGTCGCAACGCAAGGAAGACATCCCCCTGCTCGTCAAATACTTTCTGCAAAAATACAGTCCCGACCGCAGACTGGTCGTGCCTTATTCGGAAATGGAAAAAATGCTGTCGTACACCTGGCCAGGCAATGTCAGGGAACTCGAAAACACCATCCAGAGCGCCATTGTCATGGCCCGTGAAAACATCATCACCATCGGCGGTCTGCCGATCGCATCGAAGGGCGATTTTTTCGAACTTGCCGTCGAACAACAACTGGAAAACGGCAAACCGTTGAAAGATATTCTGGCCGGTATTGAAAAGGATTTAATTATCCACGCGCTACGGAAAAACAACTGGAACCGGACCGAAGCGGCCAAATATCTTCAAATTCACCGTCGCCTGTTGTATACCAAGATTCTGGAGTATGCGATTCAACAACCGCAAATGATGGATATCGACAACGACGACTGATCGATCCGGTCTAATAGGCCGCAACCATTCCCCCGTCAACCAGCAGACTTTGCCCCGTTATAAAGGTATTGGCTTCGGAGCAAAGAAACACCGCCAGACGTGCCAATTCTTCCGGCTTGCCGTATCGTCCCAGCGGGATGGATTCCGCGGATCGGCGTTGGAATTCATCGAGAGTGACATTCAGCTTCCCGGCGCGAATCTCATCCAGCCGGTCGACCCGTTCGGTGCCGATTTTCCCGGGACCGATGACATTCAGCAAAATATCGTACCGCCCGTACTCGCGCGCCAGAGTCTTGGTCAGGCCGACGACTCCCATCCGAAACGTATTCGACAACAGTAAATTGTCCAATGCATGGCGGATCGACGATGACGCGATATTCACCACTCTCCCGCCACCGTTTGATTTCATAATCGGCAACGCCGACCGCAAAGTGCGGACATAGCTGAGAAGTGATAGTTCAAAGGCCGTCATCCAGTCCGCATCATCGAATTGCGTAAAATCTCCCGCCCGCGGCCCACCGGTATTGTTGACCAGTGCATACAATCCGCCGAAACGTCGCGTCGTTTCGGCTATCGCACCGGCGATATCGGCACTTTTCATCATGTCCCCGACATGGTATTCCGGCGCATTTCCGCAGACGTCGGCGATTTCATCCCGCGCCTGCCGCAATATGTCCTCCCGGCGCGCCATCAGCATAACCCGCGCTCCCTCTCGGGAGAATGCCATCGCGATCCCCTTGCCGATTCCGGCGCTGGATGCGGTGACCAATACGGCCTTATTCTTCAATCCCAAATCCATTATCCTGTTTCTCCCGCATGAGTTTTAAATCGACCACCGGATTCACCAGCGACAGACACCCGTCGAACCGGCACTCCATTACGTCTCCATCGTGGAACAACACCGCCCCCGGTGTCCCAGTTGAAATGATATCCCCCGGAAGCATGGTCATAATACGCGAATGATACGAGACCAGATAATCCGGCGGAAAAGTCATATTGGCAACCCGATTTTCCGCGTGGACTTCGCCGTTATGCACCGTGGCGACGCCAAGTGACATGACATCCTCGAATTCATCGACCGTATACAGCAACGGTCCGAAACTGAAAAACGTATTGAAGCTTTTGGCCTGCGTCAGATTGCGCGGATTGCGCCGAAGAATGTCTTCAGCCGTCATGTCGATAATGGTCGTGAATCCGGCCAAAACCGATCGCCATTCCGACCGGGCAACATCACCACAGATTTTGCCGAACACCAATCCCAGTTCCGCCTCCCCCGTTACCCGTTCGGACATAGTCGGCAATTGTATGGTGTCGCCGTGGCCGATAATGGTCGTATCCGGCTTCATGAAACTGGCCGGTTCCGCCGACGGCGTTTTTTCTCCCAGGTCGCCCGCATGAGCGCGATAGTTCAGTCCGATTCCCCATATTTTGCGGGGGTGTCGATATAACGGAGCGAACATCGCCCGTTCCAACGGGATGATACGATCCGACAGCGATTCGACAACCTCATCCTGCCCTTGACGCCACCAATCCTTCAGATTGTCAATCAACCCGGTCTGTATCAACTCCGGCAAACGATCCGGGTAATCGAGAGAAAACGAACGAATGATATCCAAGAGTAATATAAGGCCGTTCGGCGTATACACCGCCGCCGTCTCGCCGTTTATGGTTTTAAGAGTCGCAAGTTTCATGGAGGCATAATGTCATGCACATCAAAAAAAAGCAATCGCTTAATGAAGGCTGTGTGGAGATAATTGTGCGTCGAGAATCCCGCGATTGTATCAACTTAACCTTGCTAGGGGGGGAATATGCTAGTGTCGTAAAGTTTTAGTAAAGCATGATTAGCAAGACCAAAACGGCCAGTCCTTCCGCCATGCCATTTCGTAGGTAATTGGGCTTGACTTTGTCCCTAAAAATACCCATTATCCGGGACAGACGGAGAGTTATTAATATGTCGCAAAGCATAAGTAAACAAATACTTACAAGGATATACGGGTACGGTAGGGGTCACGTATTTACGTCAAAGGATTTTCTTGACCTTGCCGGCCTGGAAAACGCCAAAAAAACGCTTGCCCGTCTGATGAGGGGGTGTTGAAGCTCCTCGGATTATCTATGGGATATTTCATGATCGCCTTTATAATCCTAACATTCCGTCAAAAACATAATGATTAAGACGTTCACGAATAAAAGCCACATTTTCATCTCCGCCACAATGACTTGGCTCAGTGGCAAAGGTTAATAACCCCGCATTTTTAATCAAACCCATTATAAAGGCCTTGCTTGTCCAATCTGCTGTGCTGCAATATGTGGATGAACGATTAAATTCATTAGAAAAGATCTCATCTGTCCATGGTAATATGTAATCTGACCATCGGAAAGCGAAATAATCCAGATCAAAATCAATCCATAAAGGATCAATGTTGTTAATGAATTGGAACCTATGGGATTCGCTGTTATATTCCCAACCCATAATATCCCACATCCATGAATTAATTTCTCTCTTTATTAAGTCGCTTAGTTCACCCTTAACTTCCAGTTCATGTAAGGGTCGAGATAGTATTTTAATGTGATGTTTTTTACCACAATGATCCATGTATGAATCAAAAGTAATGTGGCTGTTATGTTTATTATCAACGCCGAAAATAACAGCATTAGCAATCAATCCCAAC
>CAZVNK010000180.1:0-6329 GCA_964628115.1 uncultured Ignavibacteriaceae bacterium
CTCTCTTGATGAAATGATCCTCCTGTATGAGCGGGGTACCGCGCTTGTTAAGGAGGCTATTCCCGGTGTCGTCGATACTTTACCTTCCTGTAAGAGATTTTTGCAGAATGCCATCGAATCCCGGCCTTTCTCCAGCAGTATTTTCGGGAACATGAGATACGACCCCCCGGGCTTTTGATAGGCAAAGATCGAATCGACATCATCGAGGCGTTCGCACATCAGGTCGCGAGCGGATTGATAGTGTTCCCTGAATTGCGCGATACAATCCTGCGGCCCCTCCAGGGCGGAAAGCGCCGCGTATTGAGACACCACCGGCGCACAGATGGCGAAGGGGATATGCGCTTTCGTAATCTGTGGAATCAACGATTGATCCGCGTGCAAATAGCCGATACGCCACCCGGTCATGGCATACGTTTTCGTAAACGTGTAGCAACTGATAACATGCTCTTTCATTTCGGGAATCGAGGCGATCGAGAAGTGCCGGTTGTCATCGAAAACGAAATATTCGTATGCTTCATCCGTTATGACCATAAGATTATGTTTCAATGCGAGCGATGTCAGCTTGCGAAGTTCCTGTTCGGAAAAAACCGTCCCGGTCGGATTATTGGGCGAGCAGACGATAATCGCTTTCGTTTTGGTAGTGATTGCCTTTTCGATAGCGTCGAAATCGAGCGCGAATCCATCTTCCTCGATGGTGGGGATCAACACCGGTTTTCCCGAGGCGATGACGACCTGCCGGATATGGGTGGAATAGGTCGGTGTGAACAGAAGCACTTCGTCCCCGGGATCGATGATCGCCATGATCGCGGCGGAGAGTCCTTCGATTGCGCCGACGGTAACAAGAATCTGCGAGATATCGGCTTCGATATTATTGTCTCGTTTCAGTTTTTTCACGATGGCTTCTCGCAGGCCGACAATGCCGGCGTTTTCGGAATATCCGTCCACCTGTCCGTTTATGATCCGGGGCGCCGGTCGTCGGTTTTGCCCATGAGAGAAATGCGACGTCGTCCACCTGTTTTGACAACCTTGTCATCTCGTGAATCGCCGATTTGGAGATCTGCGAGACTCTGTTTGATATGTGAGCTTTATTTTCCATTATGCCGTATTCCTTTCCGTTCGGGATAATACAAACACTACATATTGTCTTATATAATATCATCCAATTCATGATCGGACAGCAAAAAAAATCACACGATCTGGATTCGTCGCGCACCGATCGGCCGTGGGATACCGAACACCGTGTCGCATCACCTTTCGGAAGAGTGAAAACATCGTTTATGTTATAATGCCTCATGATGTTACGTCGATTTCAAAATGGGTTCGTTTCGCAATTTCAAAAAAAACGAAGGTCCGGGCGATTTGGGTTCGTTTCCCCGAAAAAGCCATAGTTGTAGTACATTGATAGCAAATTCGTACTGTTCTCATGTCAATCAGACCTCCCTTCACTTATAGGGGCATTACAACATCACCATCGAATTGGTGGTGAAATTGTAAAAAGCAAAGAAAAGGCATTTGCGGTCGATCCGGGATCGACCGATCACATACAGGGGGCAAGTAGCCCAAGAAGTATTATTTATGTTTTGATATATTCAATACAAAGAGGAAACCCCACCTCTGCGGCCTGTTGAAAAACCAGTAGGTCGGCTTCCGAATCCTGACGAAGTCAGGAGAGAAAGCCGACATCTTGTTGTCGGGTTTCTCGTTACGCTTCGCTCCACTCGGAACCCGACCTACCTCTTGCACCATGCATGCACTTTTTCAACAAGCCGTCTAAGGTGGGCCACCCGTCCTTATTCTGCGCTTTCGACATGCTTTTCTATTCTTAAATCAAGAATCTTCATGCTGTGCATGAAGTGTCAGGACCCACCCTTCGAAAACTCTCTTCGAGGACTCAGAGCCTCCGGCAGGGTCTTCGAAGGGGTCGCTGACCTACATCCGTGGGGGGAGATGTTGGGGGTGTCTTATTTTAACAGGACATGGGTTTTTTGGATTGCGTTGGCTTTTTCACGGGGGATTGCCGCCCTGTCGGCGTAGCCCGGCCAATCGGCGACAATATCAAGAATGTTGTCTATCATGATATCAGGTTTGTTTATGTTCATTTTCCCTGCAACATCGGTCAGGTCCGATCTTTGTATATCATCGTACTTGCCGTTTATGGTCATCTGGTGAGATTTTGTCCATGCCGCCTCCGGGTTATAAGCGTACGTCATGTCGTAGGCCGGTGATAATGTCCAATTGCCGTTTTTGTCCATCAGGAATGAAATATTCTTTGTATGATCGTCCTGATTTCGTGCAATGACATTAAAGCACATCCTTCTGAACAATTCTTCGGAGGCCGGATAATGGAGACCAAGCGTTCTTATGACTTGAAATGCCTGTTCATAGGAATACGCGTGCGGTTTGTTGTAATCAAAGTGTGCCAGCCCGCATAATGACAGCATGTGAAGTTTTCCATTCGTATCGCGATCGAATCTCTTCGTCATGAAATGCGCCCGATCACTCTCATGTTTCAATTCACAATCGGTCATATCGATGCCGCAATCTTTGGCCATGAGAGCGTACGCGTATTCTATTCTCCCGTACCCCGAAGGATCGCCAAGTTGTCGATTGGTTACTCCGTCGAGTTTTATGATCCAGTATTCATATCCATCGAGATCATTGATTTGTCCCGACCGCATGTCTCCGGTCTTTTGGTTGTAGGCAATAACCGCCTTGGCCCGGGCGCCGCCCGCAGAGGTGCCGACCCTGATTATGTCAAGTATATCCTGTTGATTAAGATTATTCATGTTGGCGTGAAGACCGGATCGTTCCGATAAAACATCGGATGCCAATCGTACCAGCCGTTCGATTTCAAGTTGCTTCCCTTTGTCACCGAACTCCTTTTTGGGCGGATGATATTCCAAAGCTCCCATTCCTCTGGTGCCGGTGTAGCACAGCCGTTCAACGGGATTAACCGTTTCGATGGCGCGCCCCTGCTCGGACAGCCATCTGTCAAGCAATGCCGTTCCGAACCGGTCGGGCAAACTATCTGAGAGCAGACCCGGCAATCCCATGAAAGTTTTCGGGTCCAATTCAGGGAAAGTATATATACGATTTCCGGATCGGGCATCACTGAGCGACATTTTAATCGGCGATAAATCCAAGCCTTTTTGAAGGAATCGTGGATCGTATTCAAAAACGGCACGTTGTCTTGATTCATTCCAGGATACCGCGCCGACCCTGTTTCCCCAGAGCTTCACCTCTGCAACGTCAACCACTTAATTCCCTTCGTTTTTTCTTCTGCGTGAAAGGCGTGTGCCCGACGCTCGTTTTCGTTGTTTTTTTCGTAGATTCAGTAATTGAAGTGGGCTTATTTCAGCCTCTTCATGGAATGTGTTCAGGATGTCGAGCTTTTCCAATGCCCTCAGAATTTGCACCAGGGTCAATAGCGTGGAGGCTTGCCCTCCCTCAAATCGACTAATTGTCACCCTGTTGACCCCTGACATTTTGGCCAGTTGTTCCTGAGTCAAATTACGATTTAACCGCATCTGTTGTATGAACTTACCGATTTCAACAACAATTGCCGGATCCGACATGGATTGCCAGCTCATTATGTCGCGTTTTAGAGTCATTATTGCCTCATTAATAAGATAATGTAGCGTATGCGCTACTATATGCATAAACGTATTATCGTAAATTGTCAAGGATTAATTAATAATAAATGCTACAAAATATATAATACGTGACATTAATGTAACAAAGGTGCGACATTAGTAAAGCATTTTCTCGTAACGCACTAATCGAGCGGTGGTATATACCAGAAGAGATTCGAATACAGCCGCCGCTCAAATGCCGTGTAGCGATAAGTCCCCAAAAAACCGCCTCAAAAAACTTGATATGAAACCGTGCTGTGACTATCATCGGTAAGAATATCTACACGATCATAAATAACACAACATGAGGAACATGGTTATGAAGGCCGGAGAACATCTTGTCATTGTCGGATGCGGAGGCGTCGGCGGTTCGGCGTCGATGCTGTCAAAAAAGCTCATGCCTGATGTGAATGTAACGAATATCAGAGAAGAGAAGCGTTTCATAGTACGGTGAGCGTTGCCGCATGTCGTGGCCGGTCTGGCCACTGGAGAATCCATTGTAAATCCCGACACGAAACTCACCGATGCCGGTGTCAAGACCATAATCGACCGTGTCACCAAAGTCGATCGAGCGACCGGAAAGGTCCTGCTGTCGAATGGTGATGAGTTGTCTTATGACAAGCTGGTGCTTTGTACGGGTTCGGATCCGATCATGTTGCCCGTGCCCGGGAATAATCTCGACGGTGTGTTCATGCTCCGCTTTCTTCGCGACGCCGAGGCCATACAGCGATTTCTTTCCGAGCGGAAACCGAAAAAACTTGTTTTTGTCGGCGCCGGTTTCGTCAGTCTTGAGATCGCCATCCTGCTGAAACAGGCTGACCCCAACTACGACATCACCATCATTGAACTCCTTGAGTATCCTCTTTGCACCATGCTTGACAGCGATTTGGCGGACAGAGTCGGCAAGCATCTGGAGGGCAAGGGTCTGAAGCTGAAAATGGGCGCCAGGTTGACCGAGATTCATGGCCGGGATAATGCCGTTTCAGGAGTGAAACTGGACACCGGCGAAGTTATCGATGCCGATATGGTTTTCATGAACGTCGGTGCAAAACCCAACACAGACCTGGCCAAAGAGATCGGTCTTGAGATGGGTCAATTCGGTGTCAAGGTTAACGAGTTTTTGGAGACTTCCGATCCGAACATCATGGCCGCCGGAGATTGTGCCGATAACAGGCATTTCATCACGGGCAGGCCGAATCCCGGCGCCTTGCGAGGCCCGGCGGTTATTATGGGACGACTGACAGCCAAGCGTCTGGCCGGCTATGACATCCCGTTTCCGGGCATATTGAATTCGTGCGTTTGCAGTCTGATTGACCTGAACGTCGCCGCTACCGGACTCAATCGGCAACAGGCCGAAGATGCGGGTTTTGAACCGGTGTCGGCCACAGTCGATTCCAGAAGCAAGCACGGAATGATCCCCGGTGTGACCCCCTGGACTCTGAAACTTATCTTCGACGCGAACTCCGGAAAGCTGATTGGTGGACAAATCGTAAGCACCGATATTGCACCGGTGAAAGAGATCGATACCATCAGCGCGCTTATTCTGGGCGGAAAGACGATTGAAGATCTCACCGTGTTTATGGCCGCCGGGAATCCGGATTGCTCCTCTGAGCCAAGTTTGGAACCGATCGCTATTGCCGCTGAGCAGGCATTGCAGAAACTGAAAAAATAGTGCGATAGACGGGGATGTGTTTTTATTCTTCGGAGGTGTCAGACAGAACCGAAGTATGAAATCGGATGTACATAAGTGAAAAAGTGGCCCGCCCACAGGGCGGGCCATCTATACGTATCGGTTCGTTAAAAAATCATACCGACAAAAACCCGAAGTGCCGTTCGGGTTCATGCACTTGTCAGGCGTCTTTCATCTCGATGTCTTATGATATGGTTTGGTGTTGAGTATGTTTCCTCACTTCTTTTTTAGAATGTCAATGAGGCCATGTTGCCAGTCTTTCAACTGCTGATCGTAGAAGGCTTCGATGAATTCCAACAACTTGTCTGCAATATAGTCAATCAGTTTGTCCTTCAATTTCTTCTGCATCATGATCATCATTTCTTTGTCGGCCACGAATTGATACGTATCATAAGCCGTGTCGAGATTGGTTTTCGAGTAACTGACACACAAGGATTTCACGCTTGTCGTTTTGAGGTTCATCTGAAACTTGATAACCCTGACAGCGATCTCGGTCTCGTTGTAACCGGTGATGATCCCGAAGTAGCTAAATTGCCGGTCGGTTCCCTCATAACTTGCCATTTTTCCTCCGGCCTTTTGTAATGCACCTACCACCGCGTCCTTTAATCCATCGAGACCCTTGATGTTCACGATTTTCTCAACGACTTCCGGGTCGGCCGTGAGTGAAAAATCCTTTTTATGATAAACGTCGCTTTGGGTGTCCTTGAAATTGAAGAAGGGGAACGGAAAATCCACGTATGCCTGCACCCAGGCATTCATGTTTTTCAACGCATCCGCGGCTTCAACGCCCGCTGTTTTTGCCGCGTCGGTGAGCGTTTTTTGCACCATGTTCATGCACACCGCCATGATCATGGAACAGGCCTTGTAATCTTCCTCACTCATGGTGCCGTTGACGTCGACGGATACCGGCTTGGGGATACTCATGTCGCCGGCGACCTTGTCTCCTTCACCGATCTGCAGAGCTTCCGCCACCGCCGTTCGGACCATGGCCTTCCTGCTTTCCGCCC
>CAZVNK010000181.1:0-2640 GCA_964628115.1 uncultured Ignavibacteriaceae bacterium
TGAGAAATACCCGGATTTTTGGAAAATCCGCAGTTTGCGCATCGGCCGAAGCGATATCCGGCTTGCGGTCAGGTTGGCCACCGCCCCATCGGCAAACGTCAGCCGGGCATTGGCGATATCATCGGTGTTGGATATAACCGACACCGCCGACGCCTCGATGCTTTTCACCGGGGCACCGATCAGATGCAGGGCCAGGTCGATATCATGTATCATCAAATCGAAAATAACCGCGACGTCCGTCCCACGGGGATCGAAAGCGGCCAGCCGATGCGCCTCGATAAATCGCGGCGTGATCCGATGCCCCTTCAGGGCCTGCACCGCCGGATTGAAACGCTCGATATGCCCGACCGTCAAAAGGACGTCATGTTGTTTCGCCAGTGCGGTTAATTTCTGAGCCTCTTCGACGGTTGCGGTGATCGGTTTCTCGACCAGACAATGGATTCCATTGGCCAAAAACTGCGAAGCGACCTCGTAATGCTGTCTGGGGGGGGCCACCACCGAGACGGCAGAGACCTGCCCGAAGACGTCGGACAGATTCTCGAACGCAACGACTCCGTATTCTTCGGCGACCCGTCTCGTTTTCTCACGATCGGTATCGTACACCCCGATCAGTTCGGCGTCTCTGATATTGTCGTACCATCTGGCATGGTGACGCCCCAAATGCCCCACTCCGATCACTGCGGTTTTTACGCTATCCATGATGTATCCGATTGTCCTCTTGTCAGGCCTGTAGTATTCGTCGCTGATGCTATTTGGTCAAGCCGCGTTTGGAGTTCTTGATAAAGTCCAGAATCAACCGAACCTCGTCAATCGGTTCAACCTCGGCATTGATTCTTTCCACGGCCTGCGTGGTGTTCAAATTCGAGAAAAACAATAATTTAAAAGCCTGTTCCAGAGTCCGAAGGGTTTCCCGGGGAAATCCCCGGCGTCTCAAACCGATCGAATTCAGCCCGGCCACCTTGAGCGGATGTCCTCCCACCAGGGCGAATGGGCACACGTCCTGCTGAACACGGAATCCGCCGCCGATCATGGCATGCGCGCCGATTTTGACAAACTGATGCACCGGCACCACTCCGCCGATAATTACCCAGTCGCCGATTTCGACGTGTCCCGCCAGATTGACTGCGTTGGCCATGATGACATTGTCGCCAAGTACACAGTCGTGCGCAACGTGCGCATACGCCATGATGAAGCAGTTCTTGCCGATAGTCGTCTCACCATGCTCGATGGTGCCCCGGTTGAGCATGGCATACTCGCGGATGGTCGTCCCCTCACCGATTACCAGCCGGGTTTTCTCGCCCTCGAATTTCAAATCCTGCGGAACCGTGCCGAGCACCACACCGTGAAACAGTGTTACTTTCGGTTTCGCTTCGGTGTATCGGGCGACCAGACAGTTCGCCCCGATGGTGACATTGTCGCCGATGATGGTTTCCGCCTCGATGATGCTGTGCGGGCCTACGGTAACATTGTCTCCGAGTCGTGCCTCGGGATCGACAATGGCGGTAGGATGAATATTATTCACGATTGATGACCTTTGCCATTAATTCCGCCTCGGTAACCAGCGTATCGCCGATAAAGGTCTTCCCTTTCATGCGACAGACGTCCCGGCGGAACGTTATCATTTCCACTTCGAATCGCAGAGTGTCGCCCGGTGTGACCGGACGGCGGAATTTGACTTTATCCATAGACAGGAAATACACCAGCTTGGTTTCCGGTTCGGGAATGGCATTCAACAACAACACGCCGCCCGCCTGCGCCATCGCTTCGACAATCAGCACTCCCGGCATGATCGGATGCCCCGGGAAATGTCCCTGGAAAAACGGCTCGTTGATAGTTACGTTTTTTATGGCCACCACCTGCTTATTCGGCTCCAGATCAAGGACTTTGTCGATCAACAGAAACGGATACCGATGGGGCATGATTTTCATGATGCCGTTAATATCCAGAAATGCGGCCGATCCCGGTTTTTGATATTTACTGATCAGCTTTTTCTTCTCATACAGGGCGCGGATTTTTTTCACCAGAGCGACATTGGCCTTGTGGCCGGAACGCGCCGCCAGAATATGCCCCTTGATCGGAACTCCGATCAAAAACAGGTCCCCGATCAGATCCAGCGCTTTGTGCCGCACCGGTTCGTTATAGAAACGAAGCGGGATATCGTTGATAATGCCGGTTTCGCCGACAAATACATTTTCATCGAGATCGAGCACCTTGCGAATGCGATCAACCTCGATCTGCCCCTTGTCGGAGTCATAAATAACCACGGCATTGTTCAAACCGCCGCCTTTTATCAAACCCTGACTCTTGAGCATTTCCAGCTCCGACAGAAAACAAAACGTCCGCGCCGGAGCGAATTCCTCGACGAATTCCGTATCGAGATCGATCAGTGTGGTATACTGCGTCCCCAGAGCCGGATTGCGATAGTCGATCATGAAGGTGATGCGAAAGGTATCCGACGGTGTCACGACAATATCCACCGAACGATCCGGTTCGGAATAGGATAGCGTCGTGTCGATTTCAAGATACTTGCGATCCGCATTCTGGGTTTCAATCCCCGCTTCAAGAAGTCTCTCCACGTACGGCATCGCGGAACCGTCGCCGATCGGCGGTTCGTTGGAATCCAGCTCGATGATCAGATTG
>CAZVNK010000181.1:2650-6326 GCA_964628115.1 uncultured Ignavibacteriaceae bacterium
GCTGACAGTGTTAAATATGGATGTTAAAGGGTTAACTAACGGCCTGACTTTCGCTGATGCAGCAGATTGTCGATTTGCAGTCCCGCAACGGCGGCCAGCACGTGCTCCACCGTGTAGACCTTGGCGTCGCCGTTGGCCAGAGTGGTGCCGCGCGAGATATCGACCACGTGATCGATATCGGCGATCACGGACGGATTGTCCGGCAGATCGACTCGAACGAAGCGCACCCCGCTGTCGATGGGGGCCGGTTTGAATGTCATTCGTGAAGAATTGCCGGTGTGCAGTCCCACGCCGTCAATAGCGATAGACTGTTTTATTGTGCGTTGTTTTTCATACATAATAATATTTCCTATGGCGATGATTATACTAATCATCCACCGGCTTATCAAGTCAAAAATAGGCTCGCGAACCTGTTATACATCCTTTAAGTCCCGAATTTTCCTGAACTTACGAACAATTCCATATACTCCTTGATCATCCGCTCCTCAGCCGCCGAAATCCCCTCCATCATCGGAATGCCGATCCTCAGCACCGCTCGCACCATATCCGCCACCGTGCGATCATAGCGTTCCGCCAGTTTCTTGATCTGGGACTTCAGCTCATACGAAACAAACACATGCAAACAGTGTTCCCCGCGCAGTTTGTCGGAATTAGTGCCGGCCATAATCAGACTCCTTTTTGATGTGATATTTTTGATGCCCGATCAGCACCTGTGGGGATGTGATCTTCAGCCCATATTCATCACGAATAGTCTGTATCACCCCGCGCCAGGTCGCCTCGGGCGGCTTGGCCAGAATCAGGCGGTTGATATCATCACGATACGCCGATTGGCAAATCGGGCAATCGGCGCCGATTTCGACGGTCAGGTTGTATTTTTTCATGACAAAATCCGCAAGAACGACTTTCAGGCGATTGAGAATACGCCGATGCAGGCGGTCGAGTCGACCGGCGGTCATGCCCATTTCAATCGCGATTTTCCGATTGGATTCGCCGTTATAATAATACCGATAGACAAATTCCCGCTCGCGGGGACTCAGCGTGCTGATCGCGTCTCTGACGGTACGAATCAGACGCTCGCTGACTTCCGGGGCGCGCGGGATACGATATCGATGCTTTAAAGCCGGGCCGGTGCCGATATCGAAAATCCAGTTATAATACACCACTCTTACCGATGACATGCCGTTTTCCTTTTTTCCAAAAAGAAAACACGACACGCCAATGACGGCTACCATATACGACTCACGAGTTTTCGTGTGACAGTCGTCATGTGATAATCACCGATATCACATGAAACCGATGTCGAGAGGAAACCTAACTTTTCTCTTTGCAATTCGTATCTAATCCATACATTATGTATGTGATACCGTAAGGAGTAATATGAACAAGTTTGATTACAAATCGCATCACCGGCGTTCAGGCAATATTATCTGGGGAGTGATCCTGATCGGGATGGGAACGCTCTTTCTGCTGATGAATCTGGACATCCTGCCCGACATGAGCGACATGTGGCCCGTCGTGATTATTATCGTCGGGCTGGCCCTGACCATCGGGGCATTCGTCAGAAAAGACAAAATGACCGCCGAACAGCCGCACGGAGACTATCCTGGACAACAGTGAATTCGACAGAATCCCGGTAGATTTTCAGGAGAGTCCTTCACCGTTCGATGATACCGGGCTGATTCCCGTCTCGTACCGAAAAAGCAAGCTCTCTTATGTAACCCTGGTATTCCTGCTGATTGTCTGGCCGGCGCTTTCGATGTTCATGATCGGCGATTCCTCGGAGACGCTGGCGCTGGTGTCGATCTCACCGATTATCATTATGTATGCGCCGACCATTGTCATGCAATGGATCATGTTCGGCCTGATCTACCTGACCGTGTTCCGCGAGCAAACCGGCCTGCGCGGGATCGGTTTCAAGCGTCCCCGATTGATCGACCTGTTTTATGCCGTCGCATTCTTGCTGGTCGCCAACCTGTTCCTGACTTTTTTCGCGTTGTTTCTGGGATGGGTCGGTCTTCCGGTTGCGGAGGAATTGACCCTGATACTGCCCAGGACCGGACTGGAACGTTTTTTCTGGGTGGTGTTGTCGATTACCGCGGGAATCGTGGAAGAAACCGTTTTTCGCGGGTATTTAATCACCCGCCTGAGAATGTTCGGACGATCCAACTCATGGATACTGCCGATCATTATCGCGTCGGTATCGTTCGGAACCGGCCACAGCTATCAGGGCGTGGGAGGATTCATACTGTTATCCGTGTACGAAGCGATGTTTTCCATCCTGTTCATCAAGACGAAAACTCTTTGGCCGGTAATCATCGCGCACTTTTTCCAGGATTTTTCCGCGCTGTTTTATCCCTATCAGCAGTAACCGCCCGACTCGGTTTTATCCGTACAGAAAATCGATAAGATCCAGAATATCCAGAAGATTTATCAAACCGTCGCTGTTATAATCGCCCTGATACAGCAGTGGCTCCGGGCCGTCGTCATAGATAAAATCTATCAGGAAGAGAATATCGAGCAGGTTGACCAGCGTGTCGTTGTTGGCGTCTCCCCTGATCAAATCCCCAAGAAGAATCGTCCCCGATATAACCGCCGGCTGAAATTCGACATAATCGGCGTCATAGAGCAGGCTCTTGTTGGACAGCGTGGTGGTATCGAGCGTATTGACTCCGATGCCGCCGACGTGCTGAAAATACAGATTGACAATCCGCCCCTCCCCCGGCGCCAGCGGCGGTTGGGGTGAACTCAGCGACGGCGAAAAGATCAGCACCAGTTGATTGCCGAATGGATTCAGATTGACCAGATCGATTCGTTCGAAATAATCGGTTCGACAGGAATCGGTATCATACGCGACGTATTTCAATGTTCCGTCGCCGCCATGGTACACCGGCAACACCAGATAGTGCAAGGGATGACAATTGGTCAGAGAGACCGGGACTTTGATCGTGTCCTGTCCGGCCGCAACGACGTCGGGAAAACGCAGGGTGTCGGCAAAGGTGATAACCATCCGCCGCCGAATACGATTGTGCGGCCCGTCGGGAAGAGTATTTTCGAGATACACGTCGAACGCCCCGCCGTTCTCGTAGATGTGGATCGGGTTTTGTAGCGGCGACGCGTCACCGTCGCCGAACGACCACTGCCAGTCCGACGCCCCGTCCGAGCTGTCGGCAAACTGCACCATCAGCGGCGCCCAGCCAATCGACGTGTCCGCGTAAAAATCGACATACGGTTTGTTGGTGTTGCCGAATACCAGGTTGTACGTATCCCAGTTGACACATCCCAAATCGTTCTTGAAAGAATACTGATAGTACATGACGGCGCTGTCGAGCGGGGTATCGCCGAGCGACACCCACCCGGAGACCGGGTCATAACAATAGTCGGCGTCACTTAACATAAAACCGTCCACCAGCACCGAGTCGAGGGAATACAACGGATGACGCGACGTGTAAAACAGCTTTTTACCTCCCGCCGCGAACACGGTATCGGCGCGGAATTCCACGCCGTCGCCATCCACGTCTCCCCAGGCCAACTCCTCGACGACCACCGACGGATTGCCCCGCCAGATCGGGCTGGTCGTGAACGTCGTACCGGTGTTTTCATATATGCGCGGTTTATCCCACCAGCGTCCGGCGGCCAAATCGTCATCGCCGTCATTGTCATAATCGTATAAACAAAT
>CAZVNK010000182.1:0-6326 GCA_964628115.1 uncultured Ignavibacteriaceae bacterium
TGCTCTTGGAAAGGCTCCGGAAAACCTGACTGCTAACCAGAGAGCTAAGCTGGAATGGCTCCCGGTTCGATCCGCATGGCCCGGAAATCGACCTCGACTTTCTCATTGATGCCCAGCGCGCGAGTGATCACGTTGCGATTGACCATTTTCGCCGCTTCCGATTCGCTGAATTGCCCCGATTGCTGTAATTCGGTAATCCAGGAATGATCGGTCGTCAGCGGCGTCAATTCGGTCGGAGAAAGACGATACACCCGGCTGTCGCCGACGTGCGCGACACAGATCAAATCGTCCTCGAAGGCGACCGCCACCACCGTGGTTCCCATCCCGGAAAAATCGCTGTGCGTCCGCGACATTTTATATACACTGCGATTCGCCAGGCGAATCGACTGCACGAGCAATGCCCCGCGCGGTGGAAAATCGGCGGGAATCTCAAGAACCTTATCCTGCATAAGCGTCTCGGCCATCTCCGAAAAACTGAAACGAATAATGTCGCAGGCTTCCCGAGAAGCGACTTCCCCGGCCTTGTGACCGCCCATGCCGTCACAAACGACGAACAGATTATTGTCATGATCGAGAGCCAGCGCGTCTTCATTACCGCTTCGGACTAATCCGATATCGGTCCGGCCGGCCACGGATAGCGTTAAATTCAAGAAATCTCCATCCACTGCTTATGATGAAATCTCGTGCTCCATTAAGTATATAGTATTTCAAAAAATGCGACAAGATAAAAAATGGATTGAATTTTCATTGATCGATGATAATCCCCGACAAAAAAAAGCCCGCCGCCGGCGGGCTTTTCAAAATATTACCATTCTACTTCAGCAAAATCATCTTTTTGCGGGCGCTGAAATCTCCCGCTTTCAAACGGTAGAAATAAATCCCGCTGGCAAGCGTCTCGCCGGAAAACGTGAACTGATGCGAACCGGCATCGCACGCACCGAGATCATAATGCGCCTGTCGACGGCCCAGCAAATCGTAAACCTCAAGCTCCACCATCGCCCGCGACGGCAGTTCGAACGCAATCACCGTCTCCGGGTTGAACGGATTGGGGTAATTCTGATGCAGGTTGAATCCGCCCGGCAACAGCCGGTCGTCGTCGGACACGTCGGTGGTTTCCACGCGGGTGGTCACCGCCCCCTCGATATACACCGAAGGATCGACTCCCGAATTCACCGTGAACGACACGTCGTCCTGCGCCCCGGCGGTTACTCCCGGCGGCACCACGACGTCGAAATACAACGTCGCCGTTGCATTCGGTTCGGCATAGACGAATCCGGCCTGCGGCTGGATAATCCACCCACCGTTCGAGATTGCGCCGATTTCATAGAAATCAAGCCCTTCGCCGGTGTTTCTGACCGTCACCTCATAGCGAATGGTTGCGCCCGGAGCGGCCATCTTGTCGTTGGGAAACGTAACCGCCTCCATCGACACCAGCGCCGCCGCCTCCAGATCGACTTCCAAACGCGCGCCGCGACCGAGCCACAACGCGGTATCCGGGCCGAGTTCAACAGCCGTACGACCGTTGATGGTGAACCGAATCGGTTCATTGATTTCCGCTCCCTCATCCTCATCGGTATCAGCTTCATCTCCGCGGACTGCCAGAAAACCGTACACACCGGCGGCATAATCGATCGTATCCGCCCCGCATAGAGTCCCACTGGTATCATAGGCATTGATTACCGATCCCAGCGGAGCCAACTCACCGTTATACAGGGTTGCCGATCCATAGAAATCCGTCCAGTCCGGAAACGACATCTCTTTCGCCGTCACCGTCAGGGCCAGCAGTAATCCCAGGCTTCCGACAATCAGCAGTTTTGTCATCTTATTAATCACTATATCACCATCCTTCACCGGCCGCCGTTTTGCGACGGCCGGTTGAGAATATACGGTCGTTTCTTATTTCATCAAGACCATTTTGCGGGTTTTCACGAAATCGTCGGCTTTAATCCGGTAGAAATAAATCCCCGAAGCCACCGTCGCGCCGTCGTCGTTCCGGCCGTCCCAGGTCACCACGGTGCAACCGGCGTCGGCCATGCCGTCGAATACCGTCGCGACTTTCTTGCCGAGAACGTTATAGACTTCCAGCGATACCGTCATGGCATTCGGAACCGTGAACGATATCTGCGTCGACGGATTGAACGGGTTCGGATAGTTCTGCGACAAATCGAAGTTGTCCGGAAGCACCGGGCCGCTTTCTCCGGCCGTCAACGCCAGGATTTCCTGCGATTCGCCGTTGGCAATCCATTCGAACGTTTCCTCGGTTTCCACTCCGCCGATTACCAGCGTGTACGATTCACCCGAGGCCAAACCGTCCTTCTCGTCGGTCAGCGGATCATCGCCATACACCGCGACGAAACCGAATTTACCGTCGGCTTCGACCGTCCCGGCGCCGACCACCCGACCGGAGGCGGACTTGACCACCACCTCGGTGCCTTCGGGCACGGGACTGCCGTTGAGCAGGAGTTCATGCGCATAGATATTCATCCAGGTGCGCGTCGGAACCACACTGTTGAGATCGAGCGCGGCATCGAGTTTGGCCAGCGTCTGAAGCGCCAGCACCGACGGACCGCCGCCCGGATATTCCAGAATATCATCGGTCGTGATCTTGAGCCAGTAGCCGTATCCCGGTGTCATGTGCGTCAGGGTCCAGTAGAAATCGGCCACCGCCGGATCATACGTCTGCGGATTGCCGTCCCAGCCCAGCGCCACGATCAGGTTATCGTGCACCGAAGCCAGCGCGTGCGGAACCGTGTCGACGTCGTTCGGCAAATAGGACACCAGGTTCCAACCGGACTCCAGCATAATCGGCGTCGCCACCGAAACCGGCACGCCGGTGACCGTCAGCGTCATGGCATGCTTCATTTTGACCCAGTAGCCGTGATAATGGTCGACATTCCACAGATTCGAGAACTGCGGCAGTTCCGGATCGTAGGTGAATCCGCCCCGTTCGAAACCGAGAATGACATCCACCGAATCGACAATCTGAGAGAAAATCGTTTCGATGTCGTCAACCGGCGTGTCGACATTCCAGGAAATCAGATTCCAGCCGGCCGCCAGATCGATCCGACGATCCTCGGTGGATTCCAGATCGAGACAGACGATATAGATATCACCGTTGTCGGAATCGTCCGGCCAGATATTGTTATATGTGGTTACGAGCGCCGGATACCCGTTGACATAAATATCAATCGTGTCGCCCGGAAGCGCGCCTTCGTCTTCAAGAGTCGTAATCTCGTCCTTGTAAATGTTCATCCGGTACTTGCCGGCCTCGCTGACATAGGCGTTACCACAATGGGTTCCGTCCTCGTCGTAGGCGTCGATCACCGAACCGACCGGCAGTTCCACGTTGTAGTACCAGTTATCATCGCAGGCGAATACAATCCAGTACGGCGATCCGATCGGTTGCTCCACCGGCGTCAGGACGATTTCGAATCCGATATCGCCGTATTCGACGTCGTATTCGACTTTGGGATAATATCCTTCTTTGTAAGCATAAGCGTCAAACGGGAAAATCGTCTCGTTTTCACAGGCGAATTCACCGTTGATATCGGTCGTATGGCTCGAGAACATCCAGCCGTCCGGGAATCCGTTCCAGAATTCCACCGTCGCGCCATCGATCTCGTTGCCGTAAATATCTATCACCCGACCGCACACGAATCCGGTAACGTCACTGATAATGACTTCACCGTCGATAAAGGTCGGGACAATCACGTTGTATTCCGTATCGAGAAACGCCAAACCGCCGGCGGGGGCGATTTCGGTCGTGGCGATCGTCACCACGCCCGGAACGGCGTCTTCGGCGACCGCGAAGTGCAACAGCGCCAGCGGGCCGCGTCCGGCATCGATCGGGCCGGTGAACGTCGGCACCGCGCTGATCAACACCCGGCGGGAATCATTGTCGATCACCACCGGCTTGTTGTCAACGCCTTCCACCCGCGTTCCGTCGAATGTCACTTCGGTCAGTTCCATGCCGTCGGAATCCCAGGTCAGCGGCAGGTTGATACCGGCCAGTTCGGTCTCGTTCTTGAAATAAACCGGAACGATGATGTTCGACCCGGTCGGGCCGGGAACGCCCCGCGACACCCACACCGAATCGGTACCGCCCGGTATCAGCGACTCGGTAATGACCAGATCGAAGTCCGGAATGCAATCCGGCGCCGGCCAGCTGTCGACCATGAGATAGTACGTGCCCGCCGTCAATGTGACATTGTACATTCCGTGCGGCACGTTGTTGATGTTCGTGCTGAGCGCCACGCACTCGCCGTCGGACGGGCAGGCGTCGTCAAGCAGGACTCCGGTATACCCGTTGTCCCCGGGATCGATCACGAAGGATACCATAATATCCTGCGCAACCGTAATTTCATAGACGATATCCTCGCCGCCGTCGTAATACCCGAGACAGGTTTCATCGTAATCGTTGCCCCGCCCGCACGTCGTCTGATCATGATCGAGATATGGCAAATCGCCGGGGATCGCGATCCGGATCGGATTGTCGCAGTTGTCGCCCGGATTGACCGGCCGCTCCTCGACCACCAGCATCACCGGGACTTTCACCGGCGAGTTGGTCACCGACGGAGACGTTACCACGATCGTATCGAGATAAGTCGCCGGGGTCAGCCCCACGGCGGTAAGCATGAAGCTCAGCGTGAACGGCGTCTCTTCGTTGCCCATCGGCGGGATATACCACAACCAGTTTTCCAGATTGTCATAGGAAATCGGGACACTCGCGCCGCCGGCCTCGGTTATATCCAGCGCCAGCATGGCCGAGTCGCCGACATACAGGGTGTCGACGAACATCACCGGATCGACCGCCAGCTCGTACTCCTGCGGTTCCTCGATCGTCACGGTCACCGGAACATAGAGCGGTGAATTCTCCGCCGCCTCCGAGATAATTATGATCGTGTCATAATACACGCCCGGTGTCTCAATCGGTGAAACGTAGAAATGCACCGTATTCGGCATGGGAAGCGTGTCGTCGACAATCGGCAGATTCACCAAATCGCCGGTCTGAGAATAATGGAACCCTATCGGGGCATCATTGGCCTCGGACACATACAGCGAATCCGAATAGCTCATCCCGGCGGCATACGTATTTTCGAATTCGGTCGGAGAAACCTGCACCGTATACGTGGTTACCTGATGGACCGTGAATTCCACGGCATCCTCCGCATACAGGTCGCCCGGATCGGTCGCGCGGAACGTAATCGTTTCGGAACCGTACCATTCCGAAGTCGGGACCGTGATCGTCACCACCCGGTCGGTGATATCGACGATCAAATCGGTGTTGCCGCTGTACGTCCAGGTCATCTCGTCGTCGGCGTTGTCGACGTCGCTGACATACCCGTCAAGCTCGAACGTCGTAAACGACTCACCCTGGAAGATCTCCTGGTTGGGAATATCACTCACGACCGGCGCATCGTTGACCGCCGTCACCGTAAATGTCGCGGCATCCTCGTCAAACATATTGCCCGGATCGGTCGCCCGGAACGTGATCGTCTCGGAGCCGTTCCAGTTCTCATCGGGAAGCATGATCATCGCCATGGTGTCGACGAGATCGACGGTGAGATCGGTGTTCCCGCTGTAGGTCCAGGTCAACTCCTCATAGGAATTGTCCGGATCGGTAACATAATCTTTAAGCATGATAGCCACGAACGATGCACCTTCATCGATGGTCTGATCGGGAATATCACTCACCACCGGCGGATCGTTGTCCGACGATACCGTGAACGTCGCGACGTCTTCGTCATACAAATCACCCGGATCGGTCGCGCGGAACGTGATCGTTTCGGAACCGTTCCAGTCCGAACTCGGTGTCGTAATCGTGGCCACCCGGTCGACAATCGTCACGTTCAGATCGACATTGCCGCTGTATGTCCAGGTCATTTCCTCGTCGGCGTCGTCGACGTCGCTGACATAGTTGTCCAGCATGATCGTATTGAACACGCCGCCCTCACCGATCGCCTGATCGGGAATATCCGCAACCACCGGGGCATCGTTGATCGCCGTCACCGTGAACGTCGCGGCGTCCTCGGCATACAGATCGCCCGGATCGGTGGCGCGGAACGTGATCGTCTCGGCCCCGCTCCACTCGGCGTCGGGAATACCGATGGTCGCCACCCGGTCGGTGATCGTCACCGTCAAATCGGTATTGCCACTGTATGTCCAGATCATTTCATCGTCGGCGTTGTCCACGTCGGAAACATATTCATCCAGTGTGATTGTCGCAAACGCCCCGCCTTCATCGATGGTCTGGTCGGGAATGTCCGCCACTACCGGCGCGTCGTTGACCGCCGTCACCGTGAACGTCGCGGCGTCCTCGGCATACA
>CAZVNK010000183.1:0-5146 GCA_964628115.1 uncultured Ignavibacteriaceae bacterium
AAGATACACACCGGTACTCACATAGAAGAACACATCGCGGGAAACCGCAAGGAGGATTTCCAGCGGATCTTCCGCAACAGAAGAATTATAAGCGATAGTGTTGTCGTTACAATCCATCCAGAAGAATTTGATCGGAATAAACTGGCATTCATATACACGATCATTGGAAACCAGGAAATTGAGACTGAACAACACTGTTCCATCGGGGACAGAGTAATTCAATGGATGAATTGCACCGTTTTCATAATCCGCCAAAGCCGTTATTGTGACCATGCCTGACGGGCAGGCACTTCCACAGTTACCGTCGGGGCCAAAACGATAGGTGAAAAATTCCCATTCATAATCACCCGGCGTATCAAACAGTACGCCCGGAAACGCACCATAAAACGCAAGTGCGGAGGCGTCGTAGGCGATCACGAGATTAAAGCCGTACATATCATTTGATCCGGCCTGTTTGATTATGTCGACCTGATGATTGTACCCTTGGAAGACATCCTCTGCCACACTGATCACGATTTCATACGGGATTTCGCTGACGACTTCGAACATGAGGGTGCATTCATCACTGTCGCCGGCCAAGTCGGTTGCTTTGACATACACAGAAAAAGTAGTGCCGGTATCGGCCGGGGAACCGGTAAAGCTCACGTTGCCATTGTCACTAATCGTGGCCGTTGCTTCGACCGGAGTCGGAACGATACTGTCGATTGACCAGGCGATTACGTCGCCGGTGTTGAGATCAGTATAGCCAAGTTGGACATATTCGGAATTAAGCGCGCCGACCATGGTCGTTTCTGATATGCAATTTGAAATTGCCGGCGGCGTGTTTAACACGCTGACCGTAAAGACGCACTCGTTGCCGGTTGGGCAGGTATGTTGATCGTCGGTCGCGCACAGGGTAACGACATGGGAACCGACTTCGTTCCAGTTGGGAAAGTAACTCCAACTGGTGGTCATACCGGTGATGACGACATCACCGACATCGACCGTCACATCAACCAGCGGATCGCCCTCGGCATCGGTCCAATTGATATTCCGGGTAACATATTCATGCCATTGCAATTCAAGGTCAATGGTTGGGCAATCCGAAGGTTCCGGTGGATTGTTTTGAATTTGGGCGTTGGTAACCGCCGGGGAGGTTACCAGTGCTATCAGCAGGATCATTCCCCAAAATGCCCCCATTTTGGCATAGCGGTGAACTCCGCTCATCTCATCCTCCTGTTTATGTTTATTGCGGTGAGCCCGTTATCGAGATTGCTTTTTGATGTCGGGGAAAGGGACGATACCATTCTTCATCGCCCCCGGGCTCGCTCCCCGACATCCCATGTTTCTAAGGACATATCGGCGCCGGACCGTCCTGGTAGATAAAGTCTATCAGATAAAGAATATCCAGTAGGTTTACCAGGCCGTCAGCATTGGAATCGCCGGTTTCGAGAATCGGCTGTGGTAACGGACCGTCGCCATACACATAATCAATGATATACAATATATCCAGAAGGTTAATATCTTCGTCGTTATTGGGATCACCGGGAAGCAGTGTTTGCACCACGGTTAATTCGATGTACGCATGTTGCGCGGGATCGATCTGCGGGCAGGGATACACGTAGTCGCCCGCGCACACTTCGAGAGTGATTACCGTTCCGCTGTCCAGACACCAGGGATAGTACGACCATTGGCCGGTAAACTCGTCGATCTCGCCCGGCCCCGATACGATTGAGTAACTGATCGCGTCGGGCGGCGAATTGGGATCGTACGCATCGAAATCGTAACTGAAGCCGACGTCGTATTCATTGTCAAGCTCCGACGGATACGTCGTAAATTCCGGGGCGTAATTCGGCAATGTCGCGAACGTGAACGACGCCGTCCCGCCATAATATCCCGCCGCCTCGGCAGATCCGAATTCCAACTCGGCGTCGCCGTGCACGATTTCGACCAGACCGACCGTCGAAGTGTCGATCGCGACCGAGTCAACGGCTTTGGTACTGCCGGGAACAACCTCACCGTATATGATTATTTTCAGAGAATCATCCATGATATCGTAATCCACGACCATGTGCGCGATGTCCGACGATGTAATCACCGTATACGGGCCGGTATCCGGTGCGGACAGGGTCAGCATAACCACCGCCGTCGGACGGCCGAAATCGGCCTGTATGATCAGCGATGAGTCGGTGCCGGTTAGATTCATCAGGGCCTGATAATCATCGTCGGTCGGTGCGGGACGGAATGGCCATTCCTGCAAAGTGCCCTCCAGAACACGCGACAGGTATGCCAGATCGCCGAGAGTCGGCGCGACACCGTCGCCTTTGGCATCAGAAGCCGCGAGTTGATCTTCGGGATCGATCGTGAAAACCGCCGGACCGTGAATAAAATAATCGGCCAAAATCGACAGGTCCGGAATGTCATACGCAGTACCATCGAGATTGATATCGCCCCGTTCGGTAAAGGGATTGGGGCAATGGATATCGACGCCGCCGTTGATGAAATTAACCAGACGAACCGGGGGAGCGGCACTGCCGATATCGAAACAGCCAAGCGGAAATCCGTAGCAACCGGGAAGTCGCGAATAAAAATCGGCGATGGGAATTCCCAGGTCGGCAATGGAATCCGAAACTCCCATCGAGATATCGAGCGGATCGGGATTGCCGACGTCGCGAAAGGCGATGGCGTTATCGGCGCATTGCGACCAGATAAAACGCAACGGATGATAGGCGCAGTAAAATTGCGGATCAATATCCAGAAGGAAATTCAGCCGGAACAACTCGGTTCCGTCAGGAACCTGATAGCTTAGGGAATGATGCGAGCCGTCATTAATATCCACCATGGCGACGATCCTGACCGTACCCGATGGACAGGTACTGTCACAGCCGGAGGGATAGGCGGTGGAATACGCCAGGTATTCCCATTCATGACTGCCCGGAATGGCAAAGGGAGTTCCGGCTGTGATGTCGGTAAACGACATGGCCGTCGCGTCGTACCCGATGGTGAAATCGAAGCCGTGGATTTCTTCCGAGCCGCCGCTTTTTATCACCGGAATGGATATGGCATCGCCATGCGGGACATCGGTCAGCGAACCGATCGTCATTTCAAACGGAATCACATCATCGGCGGAAACATCAATAGCCGAGTATAGAATCAGTATAAGTGCGGAAAATAAAATCTGCACTACAACTCTTTGTCTCGCAAGGGCACAAAGACGAAGGGACATCAATACTCCCTGCTGTTTGTTTAACTAATCGTCACCCTTAACGAAAATGTATAGTTGTAGCCTCGAAAAATGCGGATAGTTGATTTTAATTCGTTAGCAGTATTTCAATACTAAAATATGATATTTCGCCGGGTTGTCAAGCGCTATTTTAACGTTTTTACTCCTTTATCGCCCGATATACCGCCGAAAAGTCAAGCTCCCCGAATCCTCGGGCGGTTGCCAGCGCGAACAACTCCTTGACCGCACTCGCGGTGAATACCGGTTGCTTCAGGGTTTTGGCAAGATCCTGAAGATAATGCAAGTCCTTATATATTAATGAGGACGAAAAATGGGTTGAAAAATCTTCACGAAGCAGTTTTTCCCGTTTGGCGTTTAAAACGCCCGAGTTGCCTGCTCCGGCTGACAGAATATCCAGAACCGTTTCTTTTTTTAGACCGATTTTCTCGCCGAGTACCGTCGCCTCCGCCAACGCCGCCATGAATGCTCCAAGCACCAGATTGTTGACCAGTTTCATTTTGGTTGCCAGACCCGGAGTTTCGACATAGAATATATTCTTCCCGATGATATCCAGATATGGACGGATTTGCTCATACGCCGATTTATCCCCGCTGACAACAATAGTCAGGGTTCCAGCACGAGCCGGAGCGACACTCCCCAGAACCGGAGCCTCAAGATAAATTCCGCCGTGGTCGGCCAGCGCCTGATAATATCCCGTGACATAGTCGAAATGATTGGTGGTCGTGTCAATTATGACGCGGTTTTTGCAATTGCCCGCTAAAATGCCGGAATCGCCGTAGAGAACGTTGCAGACGGCGTTGCTGTCGAACAGGTTAAGAAAAATCACGTCGACCGTTTCGGTCATCGCGGCGGGTGAATCCGCCGTTTCCGCCTTCAGATCGACAGCCTTGCCCGCTGTGCGATTCCATACCGTCAATTCCACCCCGTTTTCGATCAAACGATTTGCCATGGTTTTGCCGAGCGTTCCAAGTCCGATAAATCCGGCCTTCATATATATATCCTTTCTTCTCGATCCATATTAATTATCGCAATCTATGTTAAACTGGGAGTGTCGTCAACTTAATGTCGGGATCGTTGAGAATCGTTCTAACGTCCCGTTGGACAAAAACATATCTTGTCTTTTACGGATTATTGCGTATCTTATATTAAACGAAAACGATTATTTTTCGTTATCCTTATGGATTGCCGCACCCTCACCTTATTGCCTCTTCCGCATGGAGAATACTATATATAATGAATAAACGCACGAATACGGTAATCCGCAGACGGGTTAAACGGCTGATTTTCGTCTGTTTCTTATTGTCAATACTACCGGTTTCGCTTTGTTTCGGCTATTTTCACGAGAATTCGAAGGTTACACATCGGACGCCGATTTCTCACGGCTTGATCGTCAAGTTTTCTGTTGAGGCCGATCCGCATGCGTTCGGCGCGCAGGTTACAAGAGCCGGGGCCGTCAATGCCGCGCTGACCGCTCTTAATGAGAAATATGACATAACCGCGATGCGTCAACTGACACCGACCGCGAACGGAAGACGCGCCGATAATCCGTTGGCGGGAGTTTATCTTTTACCCATTGACGCCGATATCGATCCCGTTGCCATGCAACGCGACTATGCCTCCCTTCCCGGAGTGGAATATGTCGAGCCGGATTATATGGTTGAGTTGTATGATCAGCCGAACGATCCTTTTTATTCGCATCAGTGGGGACTGCGCAATCAGGCTCAGGGGCATTACCATATCGTGCGACTGGACGGCGACGAAAACGACAAGGTCATCATCACCAACGGTGTCGACGACGCCGATATCAATGCCGCCGAAATATATGACAATCCGCCCGATCAGACCCTGATCTCGGTGGTGGCGGTAACAGACAGCGGTGTCGATTTGGATCATCCCGACCTGGTGGGTCGGATTTGGACCAAT
>CAZVNK010000183.1:5181-6312 GCA_964628115.1 uncultured Ignavibacteriaceae bacterium
AACGGCTATGTCGATGATCTGCACGGTTGGGATTATTCCTCCATCGATGAATCACCCATACCGGAGGACAATGAACCCACCGATGCACACGGACACGGAACGCATATCGCCGGTATCGTATCGGCCGCGACCGACAACGGTATCGGCGTCGCCGGGATTTCTCCCGCGACGCGAATCATGGCGCTGAAAATTCTTCCGTGGGCGCTGGTGTCGAAAATCGCGCGGGCGGTGGTGTACGCCGCCGACAACGGCGCCGACGTTATCAATATGAGTTTCGGGCTGGTATTCACCAGCCGCCTGCTTGAGGACGCGTTCGCCTATGCCGAATCGAAAGGCGTTATTCTCTGCGCCGCCAGCGGCAACAAGGGCGAAATCGAAGAATCCTATCCCGCCGTTTCACCCCATACCATCGCGGTTGGGGCGAGCGACGATTCCGACCACGTCGCCTATTTTTCCAGTTACGGCGATCATCTCGATCTGTGTGCGCCCGGCCTTTCGATTCTGTCGCTGAGAGCGGACGGTACGGATATGTATGAAGAACCACCCGGCAATGAACCGCGAGTGCACATTATCGACAGTGTGTACTATATCGCATCCGGCACCAGCATGGCCTGCCCGTACGTCGTCGGAGTCGCCGCGTATTTGCGCAGTGTCGCGCCCGGATTGAAATCGAGTCTGGTTCTGGATATCATGCAGAATACGGCAAAGGACATTGTCGATCCGTACGGCGGGGGAGAGGATTACCCGGGATGGGACATGTACAGCGGATACGGCCGGGTCGATCTGAGAGCCGCGCTTTCAGCCGCGCCACGCGTGCGGGCCAAGATAACGTCCCCCCTGTCGGGAGAAATCGTATCCGGGACCGTGGAGATCGGGGGAATCGCCGACGGTGACGAGTTCGAAAACCGTTTGGTCGAATACGGCGCCGGTGACAATCCATCGGAATGGACGCCGTTGAATACTTCAATTACTCCGAAAACCGATGAGCCGCTCGCCGTCTGGCAAACCGATCAGCTGTCGGCGGGGAAATATACCGTTCGTTTGCAGGCAAATGAGAGTAACGAACGCCGGGTGACGGTGCATGCGATCAATTAATCGCTGGCGAAACTGATCACGCCGGATTCCAGCGAC
>CAZVNK010000184.1:0-6276 GCA_964628115.1 uncultured Ignavibacteriaceae bacterium
TTCGTTATGCGCTGTCTGTTATAATCATGGGAATGGTGCTGTATCTGGCGCTGGGGTACGGGTCGCGCTCGTTCGAGGCCTGGTGCCCGTTTGGGGGGATGGAAAGTCTGTGGGGGTTGATTGTCGACGGTGAATTCAGTTGCGCATTGGGACCGCTTAATCTGTCACTTCTGGTGGCCCTGTTGGTTCTGGTTCTGCTTTCCAAGAAATCGTTTTGCGGCTGGGCCTGCCCGATCGGATTTTTAAGCGATATTTTCGGCAGGGTCGGCGGAATGGTTTGGCGCAAGCGGCCTCTTCCCGGACGCAGACTGAACGGCGCGCTGAAAATCCTGCGCTATGTGGTGCTCGGGCTTTCGCTCTTTTTCACTTATCGAACCGGTGAGCTGATTCTTCGCGGTTACGATCCGTTCTATGTCATTTTTTCCGGTTTCGGCCACGGGACGGTCGGTACGATATCGCTGATCGTGCTGATCGCAATCGGGGTCGGCGCGCTTTTGATTCCGATGTTTTTCTGTCGTTATCTTTGCCCGCTGGGCGCGGTCTTCGATCCATTCAGCCGTCTGGGCCTGATCAAAATCGTTCGCGATCAGAGCACTTGTACCGAATGCGGGCTGTGCGACGATGCCTGTCCGCACGATATTCCCGTGCACGAACTGCCGCTGGTGCGTCACCGTGATTGCACCAACTGCCTGGAGTGCATGGATTCCTGCCCCGAGCGGGACGTGTTGAAACTGAAAATCACCTTATAGGACAAGCCATGTCAATATCGAAATACATCATACCGGTTCTGGTTATCATCGCGTTATTCGGCGGATTCTTCCTGCGCACGGCGTTCACCCAGCCATCGACCGAAGTCAGTTACGGTTCCGGCGACGGAGTGCGGTTGGAATGCGAAGTCGAGGGGATTCGATGCAAGGGAACGGCGGAGTTTTTCAGCAGTATGTATGAAGGTGTTCCCGGCATCAACGGTATTACCACCTATGCCAGCGAACACAAAGCGGTGTTTACGTACGATCCCGAATTGATCACCCCGGACAGCATCAAAGCCGTAATGGAAGCGCCGATAATGCTCAACGACGGCACGCAACACCAGTTCTACCGCTGTGTGTCGATGGAGTAGACAATCCCGGCGGGATACGTTTAAAAGTATACTTTCAGATTGACGAAGATCGTATTGGGATAACCGCGAAACTCCGAACGCATGGTGACGGTGTAATCATCCAATGAGCGGAAGTCGAATTGCGGCGTTTTGCCGAATCCGATATACATTCCACCCGACAAATACACGTTCTCGGTCAGGTTGTACTCCGCTGACGGCGCGAGATACGCCGACGGATCGGTTAGATTGCAGAGAACCTGTGCGTAGAACATGATCAGGGGAGTGATCTGATAGGTCATGCCGGGCGCCAGGTAATGCCGGCCCATCAAGTACACCGCTCCCTCGGTGTACGCCGGATGTTCCATGTTGGTGATATAATCTTCCGGCTTTTCGGCGCCCGCGCCGTTGTAATGATATTCGACAAAGCCGTACAACCGATCCGAGAAACTGTAATCCATGCCGGTTGAGAAGCGGAAATAGTCATCGTAGTCACGGTCGTGATCGGCGAATGCATCGAGTATCACGTACGCCCCTTCGGCCCAGAATCCCGCGCCGCCGACAGCCCGCGCCAGGTCGACACCGATCATCGCGTTATCGCGAAAGGCGACCGTCAATGCGGAGACGTCGGTTTTGCACACGTAATACTTCGCACGCAGAAAGGCCGCGCTGTTGTCCGGCTCGGCATCCTCGCCGAACACGTACCCGGCGTCGATTTCGCCCATGAATCCGATGGGGATGCGCAGGCGCATCGCATCCACGCCGATACGATCCTCGGTTTCGAGAGCGTCGTACGTGTACGGTGCAATGATATCGATCGGATTGACCACCCGTGCGGTTCCCCAGGCGATGGCCTGCCTGCCGACGATGAGATCGGCGAACGGCATCCTGATGTCGGCGTGCAGACGGTCGAGGTTGTGGTACAACGCGAAATCGCGGACCTCCTCGTTCATGGAGGGGTAGAGGCGCGTGTCGAAATCGGCCACGCGGTAGGAAAGCGGATCGATACTGGAGAAGGTGAGATATTTCATTATTTTACTGCGATGCATCATGCGGGGCGTGATATCGTACGAACCATGCACCGTAAGCCAGTCGGTGGTCTGCCAGGATACGTTAAATCGCACGTGGTTGGATACCCAGTTCAGGTTGGGCGGATTCGGAACCGTGTCGGATCTTTGCCAGGTGGGGTAGCGATTGGCGACGGTGAAACCCTTGCTGTATCCGCTGATGGAAAACGTCTCCGAGGTTCGCCCGCATTGCGGAAGTCCGAGACCGAGCATTCCTGCCAGTAAAGTGATGATTAACCGACGATTCATCGTAGTATGCCTAGGCCTTTTGTTCGTCGCTGTCGATCCGACCGTCTTTGAGCGTCACCAGTCGACGGGCGCGTTGCATGATCATATCGTCATGCGTTGAAAAGACAAACGTCATGCCGCTGTTGCGATTGAGTTCACGCATCATGTCGAGCAGGTCTGCGCCGGTTTTGGAATCGAGGTTGGCGGTCGGTTCATCGGCCAGCACCAGTGCCGGTTTGGCGACCATCGCCCGCGCCACCGCCACCCGCTGTTTCTGTCCGCCCGACAGGCGCGGCGGCATGCGGTCGGCGTAGCCGTCCAGACTCACCTCGGCCAGAATTTCCCTGACCCGACGATGCCGCTCGGCTTTGGGGAGCCCCTGTATCAACATGATATACTCGACGTTTTCCTCCACCGTCAACACCGGAATCAAATTGTAAGCCTGGAATATGAAGCCGATATTGTCCCGTCGGAAATCCGAGAGTTCCCGGCCGTTCATGCTGGAAAGCTGACGACCGTTGAGCAGGATTTCTCCCTCGGTAACCGTGTCCAGTCCGGAGATCAGATTGAGAAAAGTGGTTTTTCCGGAACCGGACGGCCCGACGATGGCGGTGAATTCGCCGCGTTTGATAGTCAGGTCGATACCTCGAATCGCCTCGACCGGAACGCCGTTGTCTTCGTAAGTTTTTTTCACGCCGCGCGCGACAATGACGTCTTCGTTGATATCCTTCATGTGTATAATCCTCTAATATGCTTTCCGCATGGCCTCCGCCGGTGATAATCGGGCGGCATAGGTCGCGGGATACAACCCGATAATCATCGTGAAAATAAACACGTAAATGGGGTAGTATATAAACTGCTCCAGTTGCATCACCGGAAACAGCAAGTCACGGAAATAGGCGCCCACGAATTCTATTCCCTTGTAGTCGAAACCGATTTTGGTGGCAATATAAGTTGCCACGAATCCGATAATAATGCCGAGGACGATACTGACAATCGCCAGAGCACCGGCTTCGAACATAATCAACCGTCCCATAATCAGCGGTCGAGTTCCGACCGCCCGCAGAACGCCGAATTCGAACATCCGCTCATGCATGGACATGAACAGCGTGTTGACAATCCCCAGCGCCACCACCGCGAACAAAATCAGGCCGATCAAAAACATCGTGAACTGCGACATATCGAATGCCGCTTTCAACTGCGGCAACAAGGTTGGCCAGCCGAGCGCTTCGTTGTCCTCGCCCGAATATTTCTTCCAGAAGGGATTGTCGGGATTACTACTGAAATCGATATCGGTGAATTTCATGGCGATCTCGTGAAACTCCGAACCGAGATTGAGCATCTGTTGCGATTTGTCAATCCTGACAAATGCCATGCTTCGATCCAGTTCCTTGATATGAAAATGGAAAATGCCCGAAATCCGGAACAGCTCCTGCGACAATTCTCCGGTGTGCGCCTGTGCCACGGTTATTACCACCCGGTCGCCCAATCCGACCTCGAGACTTTCGGCCAGCTTGCTTCCGACCAGTATTTCATGGCCGGTATCGTCCTCGAAGTAATTTCCCTCGATAACGGCTTCGTCGATTTGTGAGAGATACGGTTCGACTTTGGGATCGACACCGAACATCGAAATCGCGCTGACATTGGCCGGGGAGGTGATCATGCCGAACGTCATCGTTCTCGGCGCGGTGTGTTCGACCATCGGTTCCTCCGCCAGGTCGGCCAGGATGGCGTTGCCATCGGTGATGGTCAGGTTGACATCGGTCGTTCGACGGAATTCCTTACGATGGATCTGCCCCTCGCCGAGAAACGACGCGGTCGCAGAATCGATCAGATTGCTTTTCATGCCGATCATGATCGCGTCGGTGAAAATCAGGGCGGCCAGCCCGATCCCGATGGCGCTTCCGGCGATAAAGGTTCGGCGCTTGTTGCGAAACAGGTTGCGCCAGGCTAATTTCATGTATGTCCACATATCGTTCGTCCTAATGCGTTCTCATGGCTTTCGCCGGCGCCACGCGCGCGGCTTTCAAAGCCGGAAAAACGGATATTATCAATGACGACACGGCAACGGTGACAATCGGGATGTATATGCTTCGCGCCGAAATCGTACTGAGCATGCTGTCGAATTCGACTCCCCCGTACGAATACTCCATCGGGATGGGAATGCCCTTGAATGACAGCAGGTAATTTATCGTTACGCCGATCGCGGTTCCCACCACGATACTTATCAAAGCCATGAATGACACTTCGTACAGGACCAGCATGAATACGCGTCCCGGCGCGATCCCGACTACGCGCAGAACGCCGTACTCGCCGGTCCCCTCGAGTACCGTCATGAGAACGGTATTCAGTACGCCGACCGCGACGATGATAATGATGATAAACAACATAATCCATGTCCCCTGCTGATCGGCTCGCATGGCGCGGTAGAAGGAGGCGGCGAATTCCTGCCAGGGGGCGGCTTTCAATTCGGTTCCGGCCAGCATGGCGTTGAGCTCATCCGTGACCGGCAGGACGAATTCCAAATCGTCCAGAATGATCACCATCTCATGCACGCGTCCCTCGAGTACCAACAATTCCTGCGCGGTTGCCAATGGCAGGTAAAACATGACGTTGTCGACCAGGTTGTCGCCGGTTTCGGTCAATCCCACGATGACATACAGATCGTTGGCGATCGAACCGTCGGCGCCCTGCGAGACGATCACGGCGGTGTCGCCCAGATCGGCTTTGAGAGTTTTGGCCGTTCCAATACCGAGAATGACTTCGTGAGCATCGGGGGTCGAAAACGACTGCCCGTCGATGATTTTTTTGTAAAAGCGGGTGGCGTTGTTTTCGCGTTCGAGGTCGACCCCGACAATACGCACCCCGGCGGTTTTTTCTCCGACCGATGCCAGCCCCGATGAGTACAATCTCGGTGACCAGGCCACAACGTGTTCGTTCGCTTCGATTTCGGTCGCGATCTCATCAATATTGTCGATGGTATTGTACAGCATGGGACGGTCGAGATACCCGTCGCCGTGAATCTGAATATGTCCCATCTGATTGCGTGTGAACATGTCGATCACGTGCGTATAGGTTCCGTCGGACAGCCCGAATGAAAATGCGGCCAGCACCAAGCCCCCCAGCATGGTCAGCACCGTCAGCAGGGTACGGCGGCGTTGCCTGAATATATTGCGAAAGGCGATTTTCAGCATGAGCATGGCGGGCGAATCCTATTTTTCCGAATGCAAATTACGCAAACTGAATATTTCATCGTCCAGTTTCAGGTCGAATTCGATGTCGATGTAACGAATGACGGTTTTATACCCCTCTTTATTCTGAGGAATCATCTCCATGACCGACGGAATCATCCGGTTGCCGAATTTCTTCACTTCGCCGTAATTCAAAATTCGCATCAACTGGTCTTTCTCGTCGTAGTATTTCATCCACAACGGTATATGATCGCTTTTGCGCGCGGCCACCACCACGTTTTTCCAGACCACCGGCAAATCTTCGCGCGGGATGCAATTGATGTAGTAGTTGTCGTCACTGCCATTCTCCACGTCAATCAACTCATAGGTATAATCCTCGAACAGCGAAAATTCCTTGACCAGATCGTCATTGGTGAAATCCGATCCCATCCACGAACTCATCATCATCGACGGCGGGATTTTCATCACTTTGTTGGTCTTGGGCAAATAGTTCCACATCTCGTTTTCAATACGCAATGTCGCCACACCCTTGTCTTTCTTTGGCTCCTCGATCCGGATAAAAGTCTTGTCCATCCCGATCGTCCAGCCATCCATAACCATGGTGCGTTGCCAGTGCGGCGTAACAATCTCCATCTCAATTTTCGAATAACTGCTTTCGGAGCGGTACATCTCATCTATCTGGCGGATTATCGAC
>CAZVNK010000185.1:0-2030 GCA_964628115.1 uncultured Ignavibacteriaceae bacterium
ATTTTTTCCTGCTGGTGCTGATAGCCGGGGCAGGCGATGAACTTCAGGGCATCAAGCGCGGGGTTTTCGCACTGGCCGACGCGGTTCTGGTTAACAAGGCCGACGGTGACAATGTGAAGGCCGCCCAAATCTCGCGCGAGGACTATGCACGCGCCCTGCATTATCTGCAACCGGCCACCAAAGGCTGGCAAACCGACGCATATACGGCATCGGCAACGACCGGCGACGGTATCGATGACTTATGGAACGTAATCGAGCGGTTTAAGAGCACCACCACCGACAACGGGGAATTCGCGCGTCGCCGCCGGGAACAGGTTAAAGACTGGTTGCACGGAATGGTGCAGGAACGTCTGCGGGAGACGTTCTACTCCAACGATGCCGTAAAAGCGATATTGCCGATGATCGAACAGGACGTCATGAAAGACTCCCTGCCGGTCACCCGGGCCGCCTGGCAATTACTGGAAACGTTCGAAGAAGACGTAAGACAGAATTGGAGGAAGGAACGGTAACCACGGGAACGATTCCGTCTCCCCTTTCCGGGGATCTTGCGACCGGGCATCCATCGAACAGGTTACATCCATTACGTAATAGGTTTTTTTATTTATAAATGAAACAGATAATAATGCAATCTTACACCAAAATGAATCAGGATAGTGTACCATGGCTGAATCTAAAATAGATCAGTTGCGAAAACGACGAGAATATCTCATTAAGGGAGGCGGTGACAAACGCATCGCCAAACAGCATGAACTGGGCAAGCTTACCGCCCGGGAGCGACTGGCGCTTCTATTCGAAGAGGATACGTTCCGCGAATCCCTACTCCACATGAAACACCGGTGCGCCCATTTCGGGGTTGCCGGCAAGGAATTTCCCGGCGAGGGTGTGGTCACCGGACACGGTTTGGTGGACGGTCGTCCGGTTTATTCCGCCAGTCAGGATTTCACCGTGGCCGGCGGATCGGTCGGCGAAGCCACTTCCGAGAAAATCAGACAGGCAATGGACGCGGCGTTGAAAACCGGCGATCCCTTTGTCATGATCAACGACAGCGGCGGCGCCCGTATTCAGGAGGGCGTTGATTCACTCTCCGGGTACGGTCAGATTTTTTACCGTAACGTATTGCTTTCCGGAGTCGTGCCGCAGATCAGCATCATCGCCGGCCCTTGTGCCGGAGGTGCGGCCTATTCCCCGGCGTTGACCGATTTTATCATTCAGGTCCGCCACGAGGGGCAGTTGTATATCACCGGCCCGCTGGTGATCAAGCAGGTTACCGGTGAGGACATTACCGCGGAACAACTCGGCGGCGTGGAAAGCCATGCCCACTATTCCGGCGTGGTGCATTTCATCGCGGAAAACGATGAAGATGCCATCAATATCACCAAACGGTTATTGTCATTCCTGCCGAGCAACAATTCCGAGGATCCACCATTCGTGGAGGAATTGCACGACGAGGAGGTGATTCCCGACGAAAGCATGAACACGATTGTCCCGGAAGATTCCGGGGAACCGTACGACATGCATGAAATCATATACCGCTTCGTGGACAACGGCGACTTCATGGAAGTACAGGAACATTTCGCCGAGAACATCCTTATTGGCTTCGGACGTCTGACCGGGTACTCGATCGGCATAATCGCCAATCAGCCGATGCACAAAGCCGGGGTGCTCGACATCGACTCCTCGGATAAAGCCTCTCGTTTCATACGTTTCTGCAACGCCTTCAACATTCCGATCGTCACGTTCGTGGACGTTCCCGGTTTCATGCCGGGCGTGCAACAGGAGTACGGCGGCATCATCCGCCACGGCGCCAAGATGCTGTTCGCTTACGCCGCCGCGACCGTCCCGAAAATAACGGTGGTCGTTCGCAAGGCGTACGGTGGGGCGTTTCTCGCGATGTGTGCCAAAAGTATGGGGGCCGATCTTCTGTGCGCCTGGCCGTCCGCGGAAATCGCGGTGATGGGCGCCGAGGGTGCGGTCAATGTCCTTTATCGCAAGGAAATCGCGGATGCCGACGATCCCGAAGCGGAACGCAC
>CAZVNK010000185.1:2040-6275 GCA_964628115.1 uncultured Ignavibacteriaceae bacterium
AAGAATATAAAGACACCTTTGCCAATCCATATTTTGCGGCTTCCCACGGCATGGTTGACGAAATTTTGGAGCCGGCCGAAACGCGAGCGTATCTGGCCGCCGCGCTCGACGTGCTCAAAGCCAAACGGGAATTACGCCCGCAGAAAAAACATGGTTTAATTCCCCTGTAAGAAATGAGGTGTTGATATGCCGGAATGGTTACATTTTGGACTTAAGTTTGCCGTAATCGGAATAACGATTGTTTTTTCCGCTCTGATTATTGTCACGTTTGCCATATTTCTGATCAGGAAAATCGATGATAACTGGAAAGCCCGTGAGGACAAACAAGAAGCGCGTGCTCAGACCAGGGAACCCACGATTGACACAACCACGTTAGTGTTGATCACGGCCGCCGCGGCAACGATGATTGCAGGGCGTTTTCATATCAGAAAAGTGCGTCGACTGCTACCGCGTGA
The DNA here is from genome assembly GCA_964628115.1 of uncultured Ignavibacteriaceae bacterium. Lineage (GTDB taxonomy): Bacteria > Zixibacteria > MSB-5A5 > GN15 > PGXB01 > JAFGAL01. The sequence goes on from CAZVNK010000185.1 coordinate 2,496, forward strand.
TGCCAAAAGCGGTCCGTGGTCGATGGAAGGCCGAGCAATATTGCACGGTTCTCATGTTGTATTGAAGAAAAGATAAGCAATAATACTTGAGATAAATTGACTCCAGGAGATAGAAAATGAAACTCAAAATAACAGTTCATGGTGTTGCGTACGAGGTAGACGTCCAGGTTCTGGATGCCGGAGAAGGTTTCCCGGCCATAGCGGCGCACCACCCACGACCGCATTCAGCCGCAAACGGTCAGTCGGCAAATCCCACTCCTTCCAAAACCGTCTCAACCGCTCCCGTCCCGACGGCGGGAGAAAACGGCGGTTCGGTCACATCCCCGATCGCCGGTACGGTGCTGGAGCTGAAGTGCCGGCCGGGTGACGAAGTTACCAAAGGGCAGGTACTGATTGTCATCGAAGCCATGAAAATGAAAACGTCAATAGCGGCTCCAACTTCAGGTAAGATTAAATCCATACCGGTTGCCGTCGGTGATTCAGTTCAGGAAAGTCAAAGTCTGGTTGAATTTGAATAATGTTTTAAATTCACCTTAGGAGCAACGACTAATGGATATCTTAATAAATTTTTTGCAGGCGGGAGCCATCGGTAATTTTACCTGGGGTAATTTTTTCATGCTCATTGCCGGGTGTCTTTTTATCTATCTCGGCGTTACCAAGGAATATGAACCGTTATTACTTATCCCTATCGGCTTCGGCATTCTTATCGGCAACATCCCATATCGTGCCGGTATGGATCTCGGTATTTATGAGGAAGGAAGTGTCCTGTCGATATTATACAAGGGGGTCAGCGAGGGGTACTACCCGCCACTGATTTTCCTGGGCATCGGCGCGATGACCGATTTCTCCTGCATGCTTTCAAAACCGCGTCTTATTCTCCTTGGGGCCGCCGCTCAGGCCGGCATTTTTCTGACTTTCATCCTGGCGCTGTCATTGGGATTCACCAATATGGAAGCCGGCGCGATCGGTATTATCGGCGGCGCGGACGGCCCGACCGCCATTTTCCTTTCATCCAAACTGGCCCCGCATTTTCTGGGAGCAATTGCCATATCGGCCTATTCCTATATGGCGTTGGTGCCGGTGATTCAGCCTCCAATTATCAGACTGCTGACCACCCATAAGGAGAGGTTGATACACATGCAACCCTCGAAACCGGTCAGTAAGCGTCTGCGCATCCTCTTCCCGGTTATTGCATTCATGATCACCACCTTCATTGCCCCGGGAGCAATTGATTTGCTGGGGATGTTGTTTTTCGGCAATCTCTTAAAGGAATGCGGCGTAACCGAACGATTGGCAAAAACCGCCAGGAATGCCTTGATTGACATCGTGACGATAGTCCTGGGAGTAACGGTCGGCGCATCCACTGATGCTTCTCGTTTTCTCACACCTGACTCGATCAAGATTTTTGCCATGGGAGCGTTGTCATTTTGTATTGCCACAGCCGCCGGCGTCCTGTTTGCGAAATTTATGAATTTACTCTCGAAAAATAAAATCAATCCCATTATCGGTGCGGCCGGGGTATCGGCGGTGCCAAATGCGGCCCGGGTTTGTCAGATGGTGGGAGCAAAAGAAGACCCGAGTAATTATCTGATCATGCACGCGATGGCGCCGAACGTCGCCGGTGTGATCGGATCGGCCGTGGCCGCCGGGGTTTTGCTGGCGACTTTCGGATGATGAACGAAGAACACGTATAAAACGACTGAAGACGCTTATCATAAGTGGCTATGCAAAAAGCGCGACGTGCAACAACGCCGCGCTTTTTAATTGTCGTTAAAACGAAGCTATCCGCCCCATTCCAGATTTTCCAGTTCCAGACGCAGATGCCCCGCCATGTTGAATTTCCGACTGATCAGAGAATGCTTGCGTCCCATCACAATCTGTCGGATTTCATCACCGGCGCGGGCATAACCGTCCCGGCCACCGATCATCTCGTATAATATGCCGACAAGATCGTACACGTCCTGCTGGATTTTGGCGTTGGTCGCGCGTCCCAGATCGAAGAAATCCAGAAGATAAACGTCGAAACCGATCCCCCGACGTTTCACCATAACATTGTCGGAATGAATATCGCCGTGATACTCACCCAGAAAATGCACCGGTTCGATTCCCAGCGCCAGAGCATACAGCAGATGCAACGCCTCGAACGACGTCAGCCGTTTCCCGCGTTTTCGCGCGAGATAGCTTGACAGCATCTCCCCATCGACAAAATCCGATACCAGAAAATCTATATTCTGACCCCTCACGCGGGCGGTGTCCCGATGATGGTACTGGATAACGATCGGACAGGAACGCAGTTTGTAGAGTTTCCTGGCATATCGCAACAACGGCTTCTCCCGGTCGCGGGTCCGTGGATAAAACAGCTTGGCGGCCCGAACGATACCGGTTCGGTTTTCCCGGACTTTATAGACCTCCCCTTCCCATCCGCTTCCGAGTTGTTCGATGATTTGATAATGCGAGCCGAGACTTCGGCCCGGCGCAAGGTCGTATTTTTCGACTATCATGCCGATCTTCCCGCCTGTCGATTTCAGTGACATGTGCCTTTTCCCGAAACGTACGATTCCCGGCGTCTCTTGTCAAATAGATACATCGCTTGTGCATAAAAAAAGGGGGTTTTTCCCCTATCTCGGGCTTGTTGAAAAAGCCGGGAATATGTCATCGCGAGTGAATCCGCCGCACGGCGGATGAAACGTGGCGATCTCATTTTGTGCTATTTCACGTGGTTGGAGATTGCCGCGTCGTTCTCGATAAATCTCGAACTCCTCGCAATGACTTTTTCAACAAGCCTATCTCTCTTGGGCTAACAAGAACTGAAGCGGGCTGAGGTGCTTCAGCCTGACCAAAATCGCCCGGAATTATTATGGCAATATGAGCGATAGATGGGATAATGAATTGTATGCATGTTTTTTAAAACCTCGCCGATAATAGAAAAAAAAGATATGACTGTTAAGGGGCATCCATAATGACGATGCACAACCCGGTTAAAATGCTTGTGATCGACGGGGACAGGGACTTTCGTACCGCATTGGTGCGCGCGCTCGAGGCGATTGACTATGTCGCGGTAGTGGGAGCATTCGAGAGTATCAAGACGGCAATCTCTCAGATTGCCCGATTGACGCCGGATATCGTCCTGCTGGATTTCAACATGCCCTCCAAACCGGTCAAAAGCGCGATTGATTCTATCAAGCGCATCGACGATTCGATCGAGGTGATTCTGGTTTCGGACTCGACCAACACGACATCAAAAAGCTCTCTGATGGCGCTGGATTTGGGCGCGTTGTATTTTATCCGCAAACCGTCCGACAGCAGTATTACCCAGAATGCCGTGTATTTCAACAAATACCTTCGACCGATCATCAACCTGTATTATATCAACCGCACCACCGAACGGGTCAGACACACCGAGTCGGTCGCTTCGCCGACGATTACCGCGCCGCCACCGACACAACCCGTCGTCCCCATAAAAAGGGTTTCGTCATCCGGATATGATATCGTCGCCATCGGCACGTCGCTGGGCGGCCCTAAAGCCCTGTATGAATTGATCCCCGCCATTCCGGCGGATTTTCCCCTGCCGATCGTAATCGTCCAGCACATGCCAAAAGGTTTCACCGAAACCCTGAGCGCCAATCTCGATGCCAAATCAAAACTGATCGTCGTCGAGGCGCACGGCGGTGAAAAACTTCAGGCCGGCTATGTCTATCTTGCAACCGGCGGGAAACACCTGGAAACCCCATCTTGACATGGGTGATAATGTTGTCGTAATCAATGCAGATAAAATTGTCC
>CAZVNK010000186.1:0-6262 GCA_964628115.1 uncultured Ignavibacteriaceae bacterium
ATCGCCTGCGTTCGCAACATTCTCCGGGTCCACGCTAATATACCACCCCGACAAGCCGAAAACTCTTGATAAAAAGGCCGATTTCGTTTACATTCATAGCTTTGCATGACTAACGAATTTTAACGGGTATGGACAAATGCAGAAGACCGAAGAACATAAGCCGAGATACGATTTCAAGGAGATCGAACGCCGCTGGCAGGAAGCCTGGGAGAATAACGGACTCTATCGGGCGGTCGACAAACCGGACGGGGATAAATTCTACATGCTGGTCATGTTCGCGTATCCCTCCGGTGATATTCACATGGGACACTTTCGCAATTATATTGTCGGCGACGCGGTCGCCCGATATCATATGATGCTCGGCAAGGACGTCCTGCATCCGTTCGGATGGGACGCATTCGGTCTTCCTGCGGAACGAGCCGCGATTCAGCGCAAACTTCATCCCCAGGACTGGACCTATAACAATATCAAAGTCTCCCGCGAAACCCTGCAAAAGGTCGGCGTGTCGTTTGACTGGTCGCGCGAGGTTATCTCCTGCAGTCCCGAATATTACAAATGGACGCAGTGGATGTTCATTCAGTTGTTCAAGAAAGGGCTGGCATATCGCAAGTCGGGGCTGGTCAACTGGTGTCCCGAAGATAAAACCGTTCTGGCCAACGAACAGGTGGTCGACGGCAAATGCGAGCGATGCGATACCCCGGTGGTCAAACGCGAACTGACCCAATGGTATTTCAAAATTACCGACTATGCCGACCGGCTGATCGACGATCTCGATAAACTGCCGGACTGGCCGGAAAATGTCAAGACCATGCAAAAAGAATGGATCGGTCGTTCGCATGGTGCGGAGATTGATTTCATCATCAAAGAAACCGGCGAAAAACTGCCGATTTTCACGACGCGCCCGGACACCATATACGGCGTGACATTTATGGCGATTGCGCCGGAATCACCTCTGATCGACCGTCTGCATCTCGAAGATGAGTATAAGAAAAAAGTCGATGAATATCGAAAAACGGCGCAGATGCGCTCTGAGATCGACCGCGCCTCGGCCACGGGAGAAAAAGACGGCGTTTTCACCGGTAAATACGCCATAAATCCGTATAACGGCGATGAAATCCAACTCTGGGTTGCCGATTATGTTCTGGCCGGTTACGGCACTGGTGCGGTGATGGCGGTTCCGGCGCATGACAGTCGTGATTTTCTGTTCGCGAAAAAATATGATATCCCGATCAAGGTCGTGATTCATCCCGATCATGTCACGCCGCTTGATCCGTCGACCATGGATGACGCGTTCACCGAGTATGGCGTGATGGTCAACTCCGATCAGTTCAACGGACTGGAGGGGGAAGAGGCGATAAAAGAAGTCACCGATTATGCCGAACGCAAGGGATTCGGTCGTCACAAAATCAATTACAAACTGCGGGATTGGTTGATTTCCCGTCAGCGTTACTGGGGCGCGCCGATTCCGATCATTCACTGCCCCAAATGCGGCCCGGTGGAGGTTCCCGAACGCGAACTTCCCGTGCTTTTGCCGAAAACCGATAATTTCGAGCCGAAGGGGCGGTCGCCGCTGGCCGACGTGTCGGAATATATGAACGTAAAATGCCCGAACTGCGGGGGAGAGGCCGAGCGCGATCCGGATACCATGGACACATTTGTCTGTTCGTCATGGTATTTTCTGCGTTATATCGATCCGAATAACGATTGCGCTCCGTTCGATAAAGAGAAAGTCAAAGCCTGGATGCCGATTGATTTGTATGTCGGCGGGATTACCCACGCCACCGGGCATTTGATCTATTTCCGCTTTTTTCAGAAATTTCTCAAAGATATCGGTTGGGTTACAGACGATGAACCGGCGACCGTGCTGTTCAATCACGGAATGGTGATGGATTCCAAAGGCGAGGTGATGTCCAAATCCAAAGGCAACGTTGTCTCCCCGGTCAGTTTGATGGAAGAACGCGGAGTCGATATGAGCCGTCTGGGCATGTTTTTCACCGCGCCGACCGAGCGTGAAGTGCTCTGGAACGATGAAGTTATCGTGGGAATCGAAAAGTTTATCCTGAATCGTTTTTTCCCCATGTGTGAGCGGTATCGTGATACACATCCTGATCTAAAGTGTTACTTTAAGCAGGCCGATCTCGATGAATACGAGTGGAATATCTATATCAAGCTCAATCAGACGATCAAGCGGGTTTCCGATGATATCGGACGATTGCAGTTCAATACGGTGATTGCGGCCCTGATGGAGCTGAGTCGTGAATTCGACAGTGCCAAAATTAAAAACGACAATCTCAATGATTCGATCATACTAAAATCTATTCAAATGATTGCGCCGCTGGCGCCGCATCTGGCCGAAGAAATGTGGCTCAAATGCGGTCAGACGGGTTCGGTATTCAAATCGCGCTGGCCGGAACATGATCCCGATGCGGTTCAATTTGACATGGTCACAATTGCCGTGCAGGTCAACGGCAAACTGCGAGGTGAAATAGAAATCGCCAGAGATTCATCGCAGGCAGACGTATTGAAGACAGCGCATGAACACGGTCGTGTGAAATCTCACATTGAAGATAAGAAGATAATAAAAGAGATCTATATCAAAAATCGTCTGGTAAATATCGTAGTAAAATAAATCAGATTATTGGCGGTATGGATATTAGAAAAAAAAGAGATATTTAATATAGGCGTATGTTAACATAATATATTTTTAGGGACGCCTCAACCTACTTTTTTGTTTCTTATATTGTCAAGTTGGTCTATCTTCTAAATTGTATATGTCAATCCGATGGTGTTATTCGATCTTGCGTTTACCTTGTCTGTCGGTTTCCCGTCGTAGACAATCTCATTCGTAAACAGGAGAATCATACTTTTTAGACTACGGTATTACAAAAATCTTTTTTCGGCTTTTCTTGATAGGTTAAGCCAAAAGCCCATCTTACGATCAATCCGATTGCACCGGCGTACTTCATGCTTTGGAAAGATGGTGCACGGCGAGAAGATTATCTAAAATAAGCGGATCAACCGGCCTTTTTGAAGGCGTAATTGGCCAGCCGACGGGCCTCGCGGAAACGAGTCTGCGGCCCCGGTGATCCCAGAACGACAACAGAAATCTGACGGCCCTCACCATTCTCAAGAATAGTCGCCAAGCAGTAATCGGATTCGATAATATAGCCGGTTTTCCCGGCCAGCACTTTATACTTGGAGAAGACCATCTTGTTGGTATTGGACAGGTTAATGGTCTTTTTACGATTTAACAGTTTAAAGCTGTGACGTTTTTTGCTGGTTATGGCGGAAATTTCGGGATAGTGATCGACAATGACATTTAGAATGCGCACGATATCGGCGGCATTGGAACAATTTCGTTCATCGAGTCCGGTCGGTTCGAACATAACCGTGTTTGTCAAACCGATCTCCTTGGCCTTTTTGTTCATCAATTCGGCAAACTTTTCATAGCTTCCGGCAATATGCCTGGCCAATGCGCGCGCCGAACGATTATCCGATTGCATCAGGGCCGAATGCATAAAATCCTCCACCCTTGCCCTGTCCCCCGTCCTGAACAGTGAGCGGGCCGAACGCTTGGCATCGAGTTTGGAAATGGTCAGAATCGAATCCGGTTGATAATGATCGATCACGACCATGGCGGTCAGCAGTTTCGAAATGGAAGCCACCGCCCGTAATTCCTTGGCATTATAGCAATATAGCACGTCTTTGGTTTGATTGTCGACCGCTATTGCGGCCTTGAGATTGAGATACCTGTCGCGCGCGCTATTGGAATCGGGAACGTCGATATCGAAACGCAGTTGATGCTGTTCAAAGGACGACAGCGTTTTGGATTCGGATTCGGTCAGCCCCAAAAAGTGCGCGATAACGAACAAGGCGCCGATGCCGAGAATGGAAAATATTACCAGTGTTCGTTTTCTGTTGATGTCCGAGTCTAATACTTTATCCATTTGATCAATTCCGGTAATGTCGGCCGTTTCCCATACATGAGAATGCCGATTCTGAAAATTCTTGCGGTGATCCAAATCACGGCCAGAGTGGTGAGCGCCGTGAGAACGATCCCGATGGTTGCCTCGAATATAATGGGATTGCTGAAATTAAAGACATCAACCCCGATAAAGTTTATTCGCATAATCATCATGGTCGGCGTAAAAAACGGTATCAGCGAAAGCACGACCGCCAATGTGGAATCCGGTTCCTGAATGATATACATGGCGATCATGACCGGAAGGAGCATCGCCATCGTAATCGGAAAGATGAAATTCTGCGCCTCTTTGTCCGAATTGACAATTGATCCGATCAACGCAAACAGGGTCGAATACAACAAATACCCCAGCACCAGATAAAACAGGAAATACACGATAAAAATGGGATTGAATATTATCCCCGATATATCCGCACTGATAGCCAGACTGGCCTGAAACGAATACAGTACTGCCCCAATGGAGAACCAGATCGCTACCTGGGTAAGACTGGCCATCCCCAGCCCGATGACTTTTCCGGCCATAAGCTGGAACGGTGAGATCGACGACACCAGCACTTCCATGATGCGGGAGTTTTTCTCCTCGATAACCGAACGCATCAGAATTTGTCCATAACCGATTGCCGTCATGAAGATTATCATGACAAAGACGATACCGCCCATGTACATGCTCAGGAAATCGCGCTCCTTGCCGCCGGGGGCCTGATGTCTGAGATCGACCCGTCGCGTGACATTGAGAATGCTGTCGACACTGACATTGATTTTCATATCCTCAAGACGCATGGCGGCCAGAATATCCGAAAGGCGGTGTTCAAAACGCGATCCCATATTGAAGCTGAACGATTTGGCCACCTGTATGACCGAATCGCTTTCCAAGACGTTATTGCTGATCACCAGATAGGTTTTCAAATTTCCGTTCACGACCAGAGAATCGAGTTCTTTACGCAAATTCGCGACAGCGGACGAATCGGACGGATCGGGCGTATAAATATTTCGCACGTTGTAAGACGGAGTGACGCCGTCTTCGAGCAAATAGCGTTCCAGTGACGCTTTAAACTTCTCACCTATCCCCTGCTCGTCCAGATCAATAATGGATAGATGCTCGGTCGCGCTTGATTTCTTGTCGGCCAGCAATGCCGGCAGGAGCGTGATCGCGACCAGAAATATCGGCGTGAGAAATATGCCGACCAGAAAGGATTTCTTCTTGACGACCTGAGCGTATTCCCGCTTGATGACAATCCACATTTTATGCATGGCTATTTCATCTCCTCTTCGAGTTTTGCGGGATCGCTTTTGGTGACGTCGATGAAGATGTTATACAGCGACGGTTCGACCAGCTCGAAACGGCGAACCGTGACGCGCGATGCAATTTCTTTTAAAACGGCCTGATTGTCGGCTGAGGCGGACAGCTTCAATTCTATATAATTATTGAATTCCGAGACTTCCTCGACGCCGTCGATATCACGGGCAAAACCGCCGTCTCCCTCGATATCCACCTGTATCGTGTTGGCTCCGAATTTCGCCTTTACATCGGCGAGTTTGCCGTCGAGAACTTTCTGCCCCTTGTTGATCAGACAGATAAAATCGCAAAGCTTCTCGGCCTGTTCCATCACATGCGTGGAAAAAAGAATAGTGGTTCCCTGACGTTTCTGATCGAGTAAAATCCCCTTGATCAGTTCGATATTGATCGGATCCAACCCGGAAAACAACTCGTCGAGAATAATCATTTCCGGCTTGTGAATCAGGGTCGTGATAAATTGCAGTTTTTGTTGCATTCCCTTGGACAGCTCTTCGACCTTGCGGAATTTGTATTCCTGCAGGGACATTTTCTCCAGCCAGCCGTCGATTTCGGCGGCGACTTCGCTTTTACCGAATCCCTTGATTTCGGCGAGAAAAGTTATGATTTCGTTGAGCGTCATCTTTTTATACAGACCGCGTTCTTCGGGAAGATAGCCCACGCGATTTTTAAAATCATGGGTAACCATAATCATTCGGATCGTGGTGGTTTTGCCGGCGCCGTTCGGTCCGATTATGCCGTAAATGGCCCCTTTGGGCACCGACAGTGACAGATGATCGACGGCCGCCTTTTCATTGTAGTATTTACAAATATTGTCAAGTCGCAAAAATTCGTTCATATTCTCCTCAAAATCATCAATAAAAGCATTCTAACTCGTTGGTCAACAAAAAAATCACTGGATCATGAGTTGTTTCATATCGAGGGTGCATCAGCAGCTTCAAGAGCCTTAAGAGCTGAACCTGGAATAACAGGTACATCATCACCAG
>CAZVNK010000187.1:0-6261 GCA_964628115.1 uncultured Ignavibacteriaceae bacterium
CGATGCGGCGAATATTCTCGATCCGGTCGCTTTCGGTGAAGCCCAGATCCTTGATGGAAATCTGTTCGACTTCGGTCGCCGTGACCTCAACGCGTACCTCGGCGTCAAAGGGAATGGCCAGCAAGCGAGTGACCATCGGCAGACTCGGTTCACCGATATTATTGGAATGTGTGAAATTGTTCACCCGAGGAAGCACGAACGTGCCACCTTTGGTTTGTACGGGGATGAATTCCACGTTTTGCACTGAAACTTGAAGAGTCACGCCACTGGGGTCTTCACTGAGAACAGTCACACCGGATGCATCATTGCCGTATGTGACGTATTTTCCGGTTTCCACCGAAAAAGCAAGACCCACGAAGATCAACCCCAGAAGACTCGTTAGCAATAGGGCTTTCTTCAAAGCAACCTCCGTTTTGTTAGGTTATCTCTCTTTTTTTATTCTCTGGCGGTTCGCAATCGGCCTCAAGCTCCCTCAACTTCCGGGGCCGTTGCGGCGGTAAGGTTTATATATATATTTGTCGACTTTATAATCTTGTATTGTAATATTTGAATGATGGTAGGATAGTTTATTTCGCGTGGCGACGAAGCCAAAAATAATCCTCTCTGCAACCGTAAGTCTAACACTAACAGCAAAATACATAATAAAAACACATTGTCAAGCATTGTTGTCATGTCGATAATTTTTACTAGCTACACGCATATACATACATAAAAAAGCAGGGGACAGCCTTTGTCTGGCCGTCCCCCAATTCTATTCACATGACGGCATTAGTATACCGCATGCGGTGCCGGACCTTCCTGATAGATATGAGAAATCAGGAAGAGAATGTCAAGCAGGTTAACCTTGGTGTTCCAGTCGGCATCGCCGGACAGAACGTTACCCACCGGATTTGGTCCTTCATTGTAGATATAATCCACAAGATACAGGACGTCAAGCAGGTTCAGGGCGGCGTCATTATTGACATCGCCGAGAACGTGACCGATGTAGGTCAATTCACCTTCTTCGACAAACGCAACGGCATCTCCAAATTCACCGGAGACCGAGTACGTCTGAATGGTTTCGTCGAACAACCAGCCGTAAGTGGCGGCGAGTTCGTTCAACGGCACCGTGATCTTCAGTACCTCACCGGTGAAGCCTTCGAATCCGGACAGAATTTCCATGGCGGTCGGTTCAATCGTGGTGTTCACCATGACTGATGCCTGAGCCACGTCGTTCACGTCGTATCCTTCTTCGAATTCACCGCCGAGATAGACAAAGCCTTCGGCGTCGATCGCGTAGTTGTCGGCCGCCAACAGCGGATCGGGATCAACCATAATGGTGGCGTCGCCCGCACCGCCGACACTCAACGTGACCGGAATAACGGTTTCGGCTTTGCCGTTATGGCTGATGGTGATCGCGGCTTCATAGATGCCGAAATCAAGACCGGTCGCATCGTAGGCAACCGTGACTTCCATCGCCGGATCGCCCGGAACGATGGTGCCACCTTCGGAATCAATGCTCAACCACATTGAACCCGGATCGTAAACCATGATCTCCGACGAGCCGGAGACATCATGCGGCTCTGAGCCGTATTCATCACCGGAAATCGTCCAGTCGAACGTGAGATTGCCGCTCAGACTGGCGTCGAAAGTCAGGTCAATGGCGGATTCGGCAAATTCAGTACTCCAAATGTTACCATAACCGCCGTCGGTATCGGCCCAGCTCAATGTAACCGGACCGGAGCCGGTTTCGCCGGCGGAAGTCAGTGCACCGTCGGTACCACAGCAGAAATCAGCCGCCGCGGCGTCAACCGTGACACCCGCCGGGAACGTGATCGTGGCTCCATCAAGCCATTCGGCGTCGCCACTGGCGTTCTGCAGAACGAACGTCAAAGTGCTTGACGTGCCGGGCTGATAACTGCCATCGGTGTAAATCGACGCGCCGTCGATTTCCTTGGTGTAGCTGATATCCAGATCGAAGGTCATGTCCAGATCACCGGCATTGCCGATGGACAGAATGCCGGATCCGGATTCGCCGGGAAGCGCTTCGAAATTGAACTCGGTGGGAACACAAGTCATCACCGGGCCCAGAATTTCTTCGCACGTGGCCGACAGGACGTATTCATTGGTGCCGTCGCACTCAATACCTTCAAACACGTCCGGAGCAACGAAGACCCACCAGGTGCCGGCGGTCAGGTCGACCACGAGTTCACCCGGAGCGCACGCGAGAACGTCAACGACCGGATTGACATAACCGCTCAGATCATCGCAACTGCCCGAACCTTCAAAGCCCTCGTTATATTCGACGTAACCGAAGATGGCCGGGAATTCCGATTCGAAGTTCAGCGTAACGCGTGTGGCTTCGGTCAGGATCAGTTCATACCAGTCGGTGTCACGATAGTTGTCGGTGCCGAACAGATAGGTGTTGGCAGTTCCGCAAATCGTCTCACCACAGGTAAGGGAACCGAAGATCGGCGGATCGTTGAGACAACCGCCGTTGGTGACGTCGTCGCCGTCATCCGGGATGCAGTCTTCGCCTTCATCGGATGCGCCGGACGGACAGGTCACCACGCATTCCTCCCACTCGGCAATAGTCAGAGTGAATTCCGGAATGCAATCGGGCGACGGATACGTGTCGAGCATCAGATAATAGACGCCGGTGGACAATGCCACGCCGGATAGCGTCATCGGGGCGGAGCTGTACCCGTTGGTAATATACTCCATACAAGTTGCACCCGGAGGACACTCGGTGGCAATGGCCATACCGACGTACGTGGTACCCATCGGGTCGACCGTGATATCGACGGTGATGTCGCCGTCGACGTCGAGGGCGTAGATGATCTCTTCGCCGCCGTCATAGGAACCCAAACAGGTCGCATCGTAATAGTTCTGACGATCGCACGTGTAGTTCACGTCGGTGTAGTCGAGATCGTCAGGCAGTTTCACCACAATCGGCGCCGCGCAGTTGTCACCTTCAGTGGCAATCGGACACGGGTCGTCGGTGCAGTTCAACTCTTCATTCCAGGTACCGCCGAGAGCCAGACAGTCGGCTTCCTGAATGTCGTCGCAATCCGGTGCGGCCGGATCACCATAGCAACAGCGGCCGTTCGGCTGGGTGCACGTGGTGATCGTGATATCGAATTCATCGATACAGTCGGGAGTCGGCCAGGTGTCGAGCAACATATAGTACGTGCCGGCCGGTACGTATTCACACTCGGAGCTGTAGACATCGGACCCGGAATTGCGGAAGTAGAAGAGACAGGTCGAGCCTACAGGCGGACACTCGGCAGTCAACTGGCAGTAGGTCCAGGTGGTGCCATGCGGATCGATGGTGATCTGCATTTCAGTGTCTTCCGTTACGGTGATTTCGTAAACGATATCCTCGCCGTTGCCATAAGACGTGTAGCACATGGCAGTGCTGGGATAATCGTTGTTACGGCCGCAGGTGTAGTTGTTGTCGGTATACGGCAGGTTGGCCGGAAGATCGGGAACCACCAGCGGATCGGTGCAGTTATCGCCGGGGCCGACGATCGGGCACGGATCGTCGGTGCAGTTCTTTTCCACATCCCAACTACCGCCGAGAGCGATACAGGCGTCTTCGGTGACGTCGTCGCAGTCGGGCGCCAGCGGATCGCCGTAACAGCAACGACCGAGAACCTCGCCGCATTCCACCGAAACATAATACTGGGCATCGCAGTCAATGCCTTCGAAGACTGACGGCAGAACGATTAACATCCAGGTTCCGGGACCAAGAATGAAACTCGCCGTACCTTCTTCACAGGCACCAACGTTAATATAGCCGGATAGAATATATCCGGTAATATCAGCGCAGTCACCGGAACCTTCGTAACCGGCAGTATACTCGGCAAAACCCATGAGAACCGGGAATTCCGCCTGGCCGGTAAGCGTAACTTCGGAAGTTTCGGTCAGGGTCAGGGTGTACCAGTCGGTGTCGCGATAGTTCAAGGTGTCATCATACAGATAGGTGTTGCAGGTGCCGCAAACCGTTTCTCCACAAGCAATGCTGGAGAACATCGGTACGGTTTCGTTGCAACCGCCGTTGGTGATGTCTTCGCCGTCATCCGGAATGCAGGCTTCGCCTTCATCGGTTGCGCCGACGGGGCATTCCACAACGCATTCCTGATAATAATCAACATGCAGTTCGTAGTTGCCGCAATTTGATCCGTATCCATCGACCACGATGTAATACGTGTTGCCGGCGGTCAGGGACAGTCCCAGAATCTCTGAAACATAACCGGGGCAGGCATCATCACTGCAGGCATACGGTGAACCGGGAGTCTCCGCGTTTTCATACACAAAAAGCTTGGTGTCGTAATCGGTGCCGTCGAAACAAAGGCTGATGTCAACCACTTCATCGACAGCGGGAGTGTAAGAATACACGGCATCAGGGGCCGTTGCCGCCCAGGTGCAGGCTTCATCGTAATCGTCGACATAGTCACAGGAATAGTCGAAATCGACATACGGAATGGAGCCGATAACAGTAGCGGTTTCAATGGTTTCGCCGCCCAGTTTTCCCGTTCCCGGCATGTGGGCCGGTCCGTCGTACGGAGCTTTTTCCGGACGAATCGCCGACACTGACTGCCAGTCGGGATGGGAGACTATGCCACTTAGTTTTTGCAGTTCTTCCTCGGTGGGTTGATCGATATCTTCGGGTTCGGTTTGATCTTCCACAAGAGGAACATAGCTATCTTGATGATTCGTTTCATCATTGGGCTTGACATTGGTGAAGATTGCCTTGTCCACGGCAAACACACCAGCGGCAAACGCCAAAATAATAACCGGAATCAAGATACAGGTTAGTTTGAACTTAACCATACACATACCTCTCTTTAATGGTAATGGTTAGCTACTCCATGCTCGGTGAATCCAACCCCCATGAATACAATGGTTGGATGGGCTAGCGACAACAGCATCACCTCCTTGGAAACGATTTAATTGTTGAATTCGCAGTATGCGTGCTTAGCTATACTTCAGTTTTCTGATAACCAAAATTCAGTAGATATAAAATTCCGCAACATTAGTGGCAAGAATTCAATCATTTAACAACTCATAAAGAGTGCAACAAGACAGGTAAATCCGCAATACACTATAATTTATCTTTTTTGTATCCGTCTGTCAAGCAAATAAACGGACAAAAGACCATTTTATACGCCTTGAGACTATCTTTATAGTATTCCGAATCGGAATCGCCTTTCGATTTTAGAGTCAATATTGTCTATTTCAGGCTACTTTTTCGTATAAATTACCTTCGTATATGAAATTTAGGCCGTTTTTAATACCATTGGCAAGTAAAAACAGCAAAAGCTCTCCCATTTGCCCGCGATTTACTCGAATATTTGTCATTGCCTGCAGAACCGTTTTGTATTATGCTTTTTATTAATGTGTAACACGCCATGCATTATACGGCGACCGATCATCGACAATGTTCGCCAGTGGCAATCACTTTCAGGAGGAAAAGATGAGAAAAATCCCCGTCATTTGTATGAGTATACTGCTACTGGCAGTCGCAGTTCTGGCTGATGAGGCCCGTTTATTGCGGTTTCCCGATGTCTCCACCGAAAACATCGCCTTTTCCTATGGTGGTGACATCTATGTCGTTGCGCGCGAAGGGGGACAGGCGGTAAAGCTGACATCCGACGAGGGATTGGAGTTGTTTCCTCGATTCTCTCCTGACGGCGGGAGAATCGCGCTGACCGGCCAATATGACGGCGACTGGGCGGTGTATGTTATGCCCATCAGCGGTGGCGAACCGAAGCGCCTGACCTATCATCCGGGAATCCAAAACACCTCAGAGCGTTTCGGACCGGAAAACGTCGTTATGGATTGGCATCCGACCGATAACAAAATTCTCTTCCGATCACGTAAAGAAACCAACGACTGGTGGGACGGTCGGGTCTTTCTGGTATCGCCCGATGGTGGTCTGCCGGAACCGCTTCCGATGGCCACCGCGGGATTTACCTCGTTTTCTCCCACTGCCGATCAGGTGGCGTATTGCCCGATTTATAGGGATTTCCGAACCTGGAAGCGATATAAAGGCGGAATGGCGCAGGACGTCTGGATATTCAATCTGACCACCTATGAATCGCGAAAAATCACCGACTGGGTCGGGACCGATAATATGCCGATGTGGTATCAGGATCGCATATATTTCAATTCCGATCGCACCGGCAAACTGAATCTGTTTTGTTTTGATTTAAAAACCGGGAAGACCCGTCAGGTGACCGAATTCGATGAATACGACGTGCGCTGGCCCGCACTCGG
>CAZVNK010000188.1:0-6243 GCA_964628115.1 uncultured Ignavibacteriaceae bacterium
CGGCGAAAACCGAAGTCCGGTTTCTTGTCCCCGGAGATGTGTTCGAGGCAATCCGGTCGTCCGTTGCGCTTCTGATGGAACCGGGGCATAGCCTGTCGATTCCGGTTCCTTTCGTGACGCGCCGCGTCGCCGAAAGCGGAACGGGCGCTCCCGACCGTGGACGTGCGTCGTGTCGTTCCGCTCCCGCTGACGTGCCGCGACAATCGCGGCGGCCGCCCGGCGGCTTCGTTTTTCTTCGCCGTACTGATGAAAAATCCGCGCCAATTCATGCTCGGAATAGTTATTGACGACTTCCTCCGCCGTCATCGTCACGTCCGGCCCCATTCGCATATCCAATGGGCCGTCGTGCATGAATGAAAATCCCCGACCGGCGGTGTCGATCTGATGCGAGGATACTCCCAAATCAAACAGCACCCCGTCGACCGCGTCATAACCAAGCTCGCCGGTCACGTCATCGATTCGATCAAAGGTGTTCTGCACGATCTTTACATCCTGCGGTACTGTGTTTAACTGTTGACGGGCCGTCGCCACGGCCTCGGGGTCTCGGTCGACACCAATGAGAACGGCATCCGGAGTAAGAACACGAGATAAGTTTTTTAAATGCCCCCCGCCACCACAGGTCAAATCGACATATATTCCATCCACCCTGCCGATCAAATACGTGGTGGCTTCCTCAACCAGAACCGGTTGATGATAGCACTCATTCCTTTTGCCAGTCGGTGAAGTCAAAAAGCTTTTCCGCTACCTCTTCATAGCTCTGACCATACTGTTCCAAATACTGCTGATAGCGTGTGGGATTCCAGAATTCGATCCAGCGATACGCGCCCAAGACAAGAACGTCCCGATCCAGGCCGGCATCCTGTTGTAAATGTGAGGGTATCAGCATTCGGCCCTGACGGTCAAGGGTTATATGAACTGCAACCGAATGCAACTGGCGGCTGAAATATCGAAAATCCTTTTTGGTAAAACTGAGTGAATCCAGCCGCTGTTGTATTAACTCCCATTGTGTCTCCGGATAAAGCGCCAGACAGCCATCCAATCCTTTGGTGAGAACAAATGCATCTTTTTCTTTGTCTTCATCTTTGGGTAAGGATCGAAGTTTGGATGGTAGGGCGATACGGCCTTTCTCGTCCATCGTTACCATGAATTGGCCGAAGAAGCCTCCCACTGGCTGTCCTCCATTTTACTCCACTTTACTCCAAATCTTACCCTATTAATTCATTTTTCCATTATAAAGTCAAGAGAAAAATATATCTTTTTAATAATTCTAAGCCATTACAATGCAACGACTAAAAGCCATTGTTTAAATAACATTTAATAACGCTATGGCGTACTTTGGTTTTACATAACCCATTACCAACAAACAATTTGAAAATTACTGGAGGGAAAAGCCATAACCTATAGCCCCGCAACCATATTTCTTACGAGTAATTCTCAGAAAACATCCGTTTCCATCGGCCCACGCGGCAAAAATCTCCCCATTTTCAACCACTTACGCCTCCTCTTACAAATATAAGCCCACCCGGCACACCGGGCAGGCCCCATGCAGTATTCTCTCCGGATTCACAGTGAAACATAAACGTGTGAAAGAGGGCTGGAACAATGATGAGAATACTGTTATTAACCATATTGCTGTGCGGTCAAGCGACCGCGGGACAGCTAATCTGCGACTTCTCAGCGGATTCCCTGCAAATCCCCCCGGATGATTATCATTTCGCCTATCCGGGGCTTGATAAGCTGACCATAAACGCCAATCTTTCCATGCCTGTGAAAACCTGCTATTTCGAATATGACAACGGCCTTGCTAATCCCCAAATCACAGTCACAGTGCCGGACCGGACAATCATCGGCGCGATCTCCTCGGAATCGGCCCGGTTCGACAATGCCGTAACCGACCTGGAGATGACCCACCGGTTCAGCCCCCTGCACAGCGAAACCCGCCTGACTCAGCCGCTGTATTCGGTTGAAAAAATCACCGCCGGTAATCGCAGTTTTCTGGCGGTGTCGATTCTCCCGCTCATCATCGACGAGGGAACTGTTTATCTCAACCGAACGGTCGTAATCGACGTCGATATGGCCGGTGTCATCCCGCGAGAACGCGAACACATTATTACCGCCTGCCGGGACAACATCTCGTCCGACCGAAACCGACCGACCGTGGCTTCGGGAGTCCAGCCGGTTCCGCTGGGATACGCCTATGTCATCATTACCACCGCAGAACTCGACAGCGCTTTCGCCGAACTGGCCGTATTCAAAAACGCTTCCGGTCTTTCGACCGCGATCGCTCTGACCGACTCGATTTACGCCTATTACGAGGGACTTGACCATGCCGAGCAAATCCGCAATTACCTGATCGACTTTTATCAACACGGCGGAGTCTATGCCCTTCTCGGCGGCGATGATGTTACCGTCCCCGCCCGTTACGTGTATTATTACAATACCAATTCCTATCCGTCCGATCCGTATGATTTGATGCCGTCGGACCTATACTATGCCGATCTGACCGGCGAGTGGGATCTCGATGGCGACGGAGTCTGGGGTGAGCCGTCGCACGACGCCCCCGATTTGGTACCGGAATTGAAAGTTGGACGTCTGCCGGTTCGTACCGCCGAACAGGCCGGAGCCTATATCGACAAACTGATAACTTATCTGACCGATCCCGGCGACGGCGACTTCTCTTACCTGACCAAATCATTGATTTTCACCGCCGACCAGATGCGCGATTATCCCGCCGAGGGACAACATGCCGTGATAGCGCGGGCCATGCCCGATAATTTCGTTCTCGACACCGTCTCCGGCGTCGAGAATCCGTCCGGGGACGATCTCTATCCCACCAACCTGTCCGGCGCGGAAGACGTCGACAGACTATCCGAGGGATTCGGAATCGTGCACGTGCTTTGTCACGGCCGCGTCGACGGATTCATGGTGCGTTCGGCCGGGTACGGTGAATACGCCTGTCAATTCATCCTTTCCCCACCGCAGGGCAACGGACAGGGAAGCCTGACCGAAATGGCTCAGAACAACCGGACCTCGCTGTATTATTCCCTGGCGTGTAAAAGCGGCGGATATGATCTCGACACCCTCGATGGTGAGCCTTCCGACTGGTCGTTCGCGGAACGACTTATCGCGATGGAAAACTGCGGCGCGGTCGGACTGATCGGGTACAGTCGTTGGGGATGGGTGTACTCCAGCTATCTTTTACAGGAATCTTTTACGCGTTACCTGCATAATGAAGCCGCCGGAAACCCGGTGCAGGCCATGTATCTCTCATGGATGGATTACCCGTACTATCGCGACCTGATCTATGGACAGAACTTTTTCGGCGATCCCAGTCTCAAAATCTATCTGGAGGAACCCGATGATCTCGATCTCAACGTCAATCGCAACGACAACAACTTTATCATAAACGCCAACAGCATCAAACAACCCGTCCCGCACGCCGACGTGATCATCTCGTCGAACGGCGTCGTTATCGAACAGGGCGCGACCGACGAAAACGGCGACTACCCTGTGGTAACCTCGCTCGATCCCGACAGCGGTTACTGCATCACCGCCATCAAAGACGGCTACACGATCGCCCACGATACCTACATCGCCTCCATGACGCTCGACGTCGACGATGATATCGAACCGACACTGCCGAGTACACTCAACCTGAAACAGAATTACCCCAATCCCTTCAATCCGAGTACGAATGTCTCCTATACCCTGCCCTATCGCACCGACGTTCAATTCGCGATTTACAATATTCTCGGACAGGTCGTCGAGGAGAAACAGTACCGTGACCAGGTACCCGGTGAGTACACCATCACCTGGAACGGCACCGATGATTCCGGCAATGATTTGCCGTCGGGAATATACTTCTATCGCCTCCGGGCCGGAAACGAGGTTCGCTCGAAAAAGATGCTATTGATACGATAAAATCAGCGGCGTAGCCGGTGAATACCGGCCCTGACCCATGCGCCCAACCAGAGCACCAGCCCCCAAAAATACAGCAGGGGAATGCTTTTTGCGCCTCTGCTGTATTTCTTGAAATACGTATACATGGCGCGGTGCGACTCCCGAATCATTTCCGGCTTCATTGTCCGAATCGTCCCACCGTAATAATGCTCGATAACCGCGTCGGGATAGTACATATTTACGAATCCGGCTGTCTGTACTCTTCTGCAGTAATCGACGTCGTTGAAAAATATCCGAAATCGTTCATCGAACCGACCGACCGTATTGATAACGCTACGACGTATCATCAGAGCCGCCCCCATCGGCTGATCCACCGCGCGTTCGGTTTCATGATCGAACCATCCCATCCGCCATCCGCCGAACAGCCGTGAACGCGGGAACAAAAACGCCGGCCCGGTAAAATCGAAAAACAGATGACGATATCTCGGAAACGTCCGGCAGGACTTTTGCAATGTCCCGTCGAAACCCACGAACTTCGGACCGATCGTTCCGATACGGTCATCCTGCTCCATCCGGCGCTCCAATCGCACCACCGCGTCGTCCCGTATCCGCGTGTCCTGATTCAACAGGAGAACAAACTCGCCTTGCGCACGATCCAGGCCCTGATTGACCGCCGGGGCGAATCCACGGTTTTCCTGATTGGCGATCACAATGATACCGGGATACGTTTCCCGGATGAAAACCGTCGTTCCGTCAGTCGAACCGTTGTCGACAACGATGATTTCAGAGTCGACCTCACGTATGGAAGCCAATGTCGATGCCAGACAATCGGAAATAAACTCCATACCATTGTAACTGATGACAATCACCGAGATATACATGTCAATCCGTTCTTCCCAAAACGCCGTCCAGAACGCGGGCGTATTTTTCCGCCAGACGCGAGGCAAAGAATTCTCCGATATCAGGCGATGGTGTATCGGTCTCGCGATTCGATGCGGTCATGCACCGTTTGACAAACTCGGCCGCGCCGTCGACATCATCGGGCGCAACCGCCGTCCCCTGACCGGATTGCGCAATCAAATGCGCCGTCTCGGATTCGGTTGCGACCATACCCAAAATCGGTTTGCCCGATATCAGATAATCGAATAACCGCCCCGGCACGATATGATATTGACCCTGCCCGGCAACTCCGAGGTACAGCATATCCGCGTCAGCCAGCATCGTGATGGCATTTTGTCGTGGCTGATATCCCTTAAGTTCAAGAACATCTTCAAGACCGTACTGCGCGGCCAGCGCGGCCAATTCGCCGGCATTGCCGTGTCCGACATGACGGATACGGATTCGTCCGGTAGCAGTACTATCCGAACGCACAAGCGCGGTAACCGCCTGCAACAACGGGTCCAAAGGGCATAGTTCGTTGAGAGTCCCCAGGATTCCGATGACAAACTGCTTGTCATCCCGATCATGTTCGGTTTTCCATAGTTTCGCCAATGCATCATCGGCGGCATTATGGATAATCTTTCCCCGGCCCAGATATTTTTTGATACTGTCATTCACGACCACCACGTCATCGGCGCGCGCGACGATTTCATCTCTGAGTGCAATCGCGCGTTGGCGTTTATTTTCGGATCCATACAACATTTCAATCGGTCGCGAAAACCACAAATCGCGAAAATCCGAAACCCAGCGAAGACCGTATCGCTTCTGCAGTTTCATACCGATCCCATGCACCGACGGTGGCGGCGACGTGGTAATCACCGCTCGGATGTTTTCGTGTTCTATGAGTTCTTTTGCCGCACGAAACGCCGGCCCGATCCAGCCGGTTTTGGAATCCGGGAAAAACCATTTCGAAGCGCCTGACCCGGCGTTACCGGCTTTCAATCTTCTTTTTCCGAAAAGGTACAACAAACGCGCCGGATCGTACGAACCGGTGCGAAACACCCTTGAGGAATCGACCTCCTCCAGCAAAGTCGGATCGTATTGCGGATAGGCGATATTTTTAACCGTCAGGACATGGGTCTGATAACCGTAACGCGGCAGATAACGGTACAACGCCAGCGGCCGCCCGACTCCCCCCATCCCGAGTGGCGGGAAATAGTACGCGATCAACAGTATGTTCGCTTTAGCGATCATGTTCGACCAGTCGTTTCATGATCGCCACGGTGCGATCGACATTTTCCGAAAACCGTCCGCGCATTGTCACCAGTTCACGATTGGTATCGAGCATTTGTCGCACGTCGGCCTGTCCGCTCAACAATCGCGCCACTGCCTCGCGCAATGATCGTTCATCACCCGGCGTAAACATCAAAGCGGTTTCCGGCCCGATCAGTTCCCGGACTCCCG
>CAZVNK010000189.1:0-6210 GCA_964628115.1 uncultured Ignavibacteriaceae bacterium
TATCGCGTCGGAATCCGTCTCGCACGGAACATTGTCGGGTGGCAATGTCTGTTTCACGCCCGATACGGCCGGTGTGTATACGATCGAATATGCCTGTATCGATGATTGCGGGGCGCAGGGCACCTGCCTGACACTGGTAACGATCACCTACAATTCTCCGCCGGTGTGTGATGTCCCGGACGACGCGGATTATTTCGTCTGCGGCGATACGCTGTTCGGTTTCGAAATTACCGCGACCGACGTCGACGACAACCTGGCTTCCTGCACGATGCTGTCGGGCGACGGCACGTTCGATCTGGGCGTGTGGGAATTCGGCACGACCGAAGCGGGAATGTACTCCGCGACGTTCGAATGCATCGACGATTGCGGGGAATCCTGCACTGAGACGGTCACGATGACGGTGACATACAACAGCGCCCCGACAGCCATCTGTCCCGAAGATCAGGCGTTTTTCGTTTGTGATTTGAGCGAGCAGATTTGTGTCGATGGATTCGGTTTCACCGATGTCGACGACAACGCGGTGCTTCACGTGTCTGGCGGTTTGTATGAAGACGGAACCGTGTGTATTTCTCCGGAGGAGGGCGTGAACGTGGTGACGCTGATCGCGGTCGATGACTGCGGATTGGCCGACACGCTTTCTGCCGAATTCACGGTTACTCTCAATCAGGCTCCGGAAGCGATCTGCCCGGCGGATGAAGAAATCTTCGCCTGTGACTTGTCGGAGATATGTCTGGATGGATTTTCATGCAGTGATCCCGATGACAATCTGACATCGTGCGAGGTCTCCACCGGAACGCTGACGGGTACGCAGGTGTGTTTCACGCCGGTGGCGGGTGAGAATCTGATAACCCTGACGGCAACCGATGAATGCGGCGCCGTGACGGAATGCGTCACAACCGTAACGGTGACGCTCAATCAGCCGCCGATGGTGACCTGTCCGGGTGATACGACTTTCTACCTGTTCGAGCTTGATGAAATCTGTCTCGGTGGATTTGCGGCCGAGGACGCCGACGGCAATCTGACGTCGTTTGAGGTGACCGGCGGAACCCTGACCGGGGCCGAGGTCTGTTTTACGCCTTCCGATGAGGGCGTCCATACGCTGAGTGCGGTGGCTGTCGATGCATGCGGCGCGGTTGATACCTGCCGGGTCGACGTGGCGGTCGTTCTGGTGTCGGTTTGCCCGACCGTGAAAATCGAGAAGACTCATAATACCTATCAGGGACACAATGAGAACGTCTCCGTTACGATCGAAAATCTGCTGGATGAGATCGGCGGTTATGATTTTCTGATTGCTTACGATGCCTCGGCGTTGGAATTCCTCGGGGCCGAACCGGGAGCGTTTTTCAACGATTGCAATTGGGAATTCTTCACCTACCGATTCGGACCGTCCGGCAATTGCGAGGGGGGATGCCCGAGTGGCATGTTGACGGTGACGGCGCTGGCGGAAACCAATGACGGCGTGTCGAGTGCGTCCTGTTTCAATCTACCGGGATACGGGCCGCATAACATGTTCGATCTGAGGTTCCGGGTAACCAATGACCGGCTTTTCGAGTGCCAGTACGTGCCGATTAAATTCTTCTGGCTGGATTGCGGCGACAACTCCATGTCGACCCCATCGGGCGACACCCTGTTTGTCGACAGCAAGATCTTCGATTTCGAGGGCAATTTGCTCTGGGATGAACTCGACGACGTGCATTACCATGAACTTGATCGTCCGGCCCACGTGGGTACTACCGATGAATGTGTGGTGGGAGACAAGGTGGCGCCGATAAGATGTATCGAATTCTGGCACGGTGGTGTCGATATCGTCTGCGCCGACAGTATCGATGACCGCGGTGATATCAATTTGAACGGTCTGGCCAATGAAATCTCCGACGCGGTGGTGTTTGTCAACTACTTCGTATATGGTTTGTCGGCGTTTACGATCAACGAGGAAGGCCAGATTGCGGCGACCGATGTCAATGCCGACGGCATTGTCCTCTCGGTGGCGGATTTGGTGTATCTGATTCGGACTATAATCGGCGACGCACTTCCGCCTAACAAGCTAACGCCGTACGAGCAAACCGCCAAGTTCACATCCAACGGGCAGTATCTCAACTCCGATCTCGATCTCGGTGCGGCCCTGTTCGTTTTCGAGGGTCAAACCGATGTCGCCCTGGCGGAAGATGCCAGACAGATGTTGTTGCAAACCGCTTATGACGGCACGGTTACCCGAGCCCTGGTGTACAGCCTCGATCGGAATCAAACCTGCCGGGGACGTATTCTCGAAACCGACGGGGCCCTGAAGTCGGTTGAAGCGGTCGACTATTACGGCAGTGCCTATCTGACGGATGTGCTGGCCAACGATTTCGAAGTCGCCAATTATCCGAATCCATTCAATCCCACCACGGTTATTGAATTGAATCTTCCGTATGCCACGGACTGGAATGTCAGTATCTACAATATCGTGGGCCGCAAGGTGAGTGAGTTCAGCGGTCACAACAGCGGCAGGATTACGATGACTTGGGATGCGGCCGATCTGGCTACCGGTATTTATTTCATGAAGGTGCAGGCCGATTCGTATCGGACCACCCGAAAGATGGTGTTGATGAAGTAACCTGGGAGTGTTGAAATAGAAAGGCAGAAGCCTCCTTTCGGGGAGGCTTTTGCTTTTAAAACGAGTTGCTTTTATTGCAATTCGGCAGAACTACCGGATGTGACCGCTGTTATAGTAAAAAAGTAAATGTGTGAAAGAGAGGTACCATCGGTGAACGCAATTCAGCCCGCGAATACATCCCGAATCGTCAGGCGCAAGGACCGCGCCCGGCAACTGTTGATCGACTATGATATGGACGGTTTGGTGCGATGGGGCGCCGCCAGTCGCAATGCCCTGCGAACAATGGCTTCATTGCTGTTCGATAATGATCCCGTGATACGCTGGCGCGCAATCGAGGGAATCGGAAAAATCTCCGGTGCCATGGATAGTACCGATCCCGACGCGGTGCGCCGCTTGTTGCGCCGCCTGTTCTGGCTTATGAACGATGAATCCGGCGGACTGTGCTGGTATGCTCCGGAGGCGATCGGCGAAATACTGATTCATGCTCCGCAGTTTATTGACGAATTCGCGTTTATTCTGTTATCCTTTATGCACGAAGAACCGTTTGAGGCCGGCGTGCGCTGGGCGGTCATGCGCCTTGCCGAACATCGTGACCAAAATCCGCAGTTGGAGGAAATACTCGCCGGACGTACCGACGACCTGACACGGTCGCTGACCGACGAGCATCCTGCGATTCGTGCGTATGCGTTGCTGGCATTGACGGCGATGGGGGAGAGGATTGCTCCGGAGATCATGGAAAAACTCCGAGATGATCGAGCCGTGGTCGAACGTTATGGGTATGGTTCCGGGGAATTGCAACAAATGAGTATCGCGGATATGATTGCGAAAAAAACGACCGAATAAGAGAAGCATAAAAAAAGCCGACTGTACATGCAGTCGGCTTTGTATGTTCAGTTTGGAAATAATCTATTTATTCTTTTTCTTCTCCAACTCCTGCTTTTTGGATTCCACGACCTCGTTTTTCATGGTCATCGTCGGTTCCGCAAAGAGGGCAAAGCGAAGCCATCGATACGCGAATCTCAGCAGGGCACGATCATCCTCTTTAATTTGTTTTTGTGTCTGATCGTCGACTTCGAACTTGTCAAAGAAGGACGTCTTGAAGAGAAAGTCACGGAACTTGTCGATGTTATAACAAGCCGTGAAAAACATCTCGATCTTTTGCGGCGAGAGTTTCTTGTCCTTTTCCTGGAAAAACTTGTGCAGGGTAATCGCCTTGAACTCCTCGCCGGCTTCGTTGTATTCCTCGATGCCCTGCTCCGCCAACCATTGCGCGACGGTTTGTTTGTGGTCTTCGCCGAATCCCTTGCACATCGACTCTTCGAGCAGGAAATAAAACTCCTCGGTCAACTCCTCGTTCTGTTCACCCGGTGAGGCCAGACCGAGGGGATACATGCGGCATGCCCAGGGACGGTCGCCGTAAACGCCGCATCCCTGATCGGTGACAAACGGGCATCGCTTGGTCTCGTCCTCTTCCATTTTCAACATCACCACCGGATAGGGGAGATTCTTGTCGAAGGGCGAGATCGTGTATTTGGAAAGAACCTCGCTGGATGTAATTCCCAGGTTGTTTTTCAATCGCAGAATATCGTATGGCGTGAGGAAAATATTCACGTCGCGACAACACTGGTTGAAGCAGGGGACACCCGGATGACATTTGAAGGTGAACGTGTCATCTTTCGTCATGCGGGGATACTCTTTTAATATGGCCTCTTTGAGACGCTGTATTTCTTTCATGGAACCATCCCGTCAGGCAGTCGCTACTCGTCGTCTTCCACGATACCGCCGGTGTGCGCCTCCGGGGCCGCGACCGGCAGGGGACCGGAATCACCGGTTTGCGGGTCGAAGCGATGCCGATATGAGGCGTGTTGATTGTATTTTTCGCGCATCCATTCCCAGCCCTTGACATAATAAGGGCAGTCGTCATTGAAACAGACATACTGCGGGTTCATGTCCCAGCTGGCATCATAATGCGGTACCCATTTTTTCATCATCTGTCCACAGTGGGGACAAATGCGATTTTTATCTTCACTTTTTTCTTCCATATCATCCCATGCTTATTTGGCGTTGTGCCGGTCGTCACGATTCGGCTTTCTCAATATACGAAACAAACCCGGCTTGCCGCAAATGGAAAGTCCTCCGGGCGCATGCACCCGGAGGACTTGATTCCTGTATATTCAGGAAATCCGTTCGGATTTCGATGAATTACCGGTTTATCAGCCGCCCAGAAGCTCGTGTTCCTGTGCCTCCGGATAGACATGCAACATCGGCCGCTTGATCATTTCCCACTCGCCGTTATCGGGATTCCAACGGCAGTTGGCAAAGGCATGCCAGTTGTCCTCATCCATCGTCGGGAAGTCCGCGCGGCGGTAATAGCCCGGGTTTCTTCACGGAAGAGGATGGTCCGGGCATGAGCTTCAGCCTGCCACAGACGCTGGACGTTCTCCCAGCAACGAAGCAGTTCGTGGAGATCCTGCGCCGCAAGTTTGTCTGAATCCTCGTGCATGAACGTAAGCAGTTCAAGAGCTTTATCCAGACAAGCCTTGTTGGTTGAGAACTGCGAAGTAACACCGGCAACATATTCGTCCATGACCTTCTGCAGGCGGAACATGAACATTTTGGGCTTGATGTAATTCGGGTTCACTTCGGGATCGGTCGAGGCATTCTTGTGCTGTTCGTAAATCTCGAGCGGCAGAAGTGCCCTTTTCAAGAAGAACAGGAATGACTGCCATCATGGCAGCATTACCAAACGCCCCAATCAGTGCGCCGATGATCATCGGCCATTGACGAATCGCGTGGGAATAAATCCAGCGGACCGCCCCCCGCCGGTCGGTCGGGTAATGTTCAGGGATTGTAAATTCAGCGGATATCGTATGCATAAAACAAGTATATCGTTAATTTTAAGATGCGAAAATCAAACAGATGCACTAACAAATCCCTGCCTTTTTGGATGGGGTGATACAATTTGTTTTGGAAAGAACAAACCATGCAAAACACATTTACCCCGCAAGAAAAAGACGAGCTCATCGAAGAAGCCCTGCGATTTTTGAAGTTTTATAATCAGCCAAAAACAGCAGACCACTGTGCTGCTGTTGCTGCACAGTCTGGCATTCTGGCACATCGTTTTGATGTCAACCCAATCCAGGCGGAAATTGCCGGTTATCTCCATGATATCAGCGCGGTCATTCCTACACCGCAGCGGGTGATGTATGCCAAAACGAATGGCATCCCCGTCCTGCCGGAAGAGTTAAAAGCACCCATGATCCTGCATCAAAAAATATCGGTTGTCATCTGCCAGGATGTATTTGGCATTGAAGATCAAGCCATCTTAAGTGCTGTCGGCTGCCATACTACGCTTAAAAAAGAAGCTGCCCCATTGGATAAGGTTGTTTTCCTGGCAGATAAAATCGCCTGGGACCAAAGCGGTCTGCCACCTTACCAACAACAATTATTAACCGCCCTTGATCATTCACTCGATGCCGCAGTATGGGTCTATCTTGATTATCTTTGGAAACAGCGTGAAACGTTGCAGGTAATTCATCCCTGGTTTGTGGAAGCGTATCAGGAAAATGCTCAAAAAAACACCTCATCTTTTTCTTCATAGGTAATTTCTATCC
>CAZVNK010000190.1:0-5817 GCA_964628115.1 uncultured Ignavibacteriaceae bacterium
AGCCTGCGATCACTGCCACAAGGATATGGTTCCGGTGGGAGCGACGATTGCGCTGAAGCAACATCTGGCGCCATCGTACGCCGATGCCCTGCATGGCACCTGTGTCACCTGTCATAAGGAACAGGCCGCGGTGTTGGCCGACAAGCCGGATTTGGGGCGATGCGCCTCCTGCCATACGCTCGATTACCCGGCCTATCTTCCGAGCGACGTGGTCAGCGCTTTCAGGGACACCATGTACAATCATGTGGTCATGCCCGGACACGACAGCCAAATGGACGGGAATTGACAACGTATGAAGAAAAAAGTAATTTTGATAATAGATGACGAACCGGACGTGATTTCATATCTATCGGCCGTCCTCGACAATGTCGATTACGACATCCACTCCTCCGATAATTCTGCGGACGGCCTGGAACAAGCCCGGAAATTGCGTCCCGATTTGATTTGCCACGATATCATGATGGCCGAAGACTCGGGACTGTCGCTGTATACCGGGGTTCGCCGGGATACACACCTGGCCGCGACACCGGTGATTATCATCAGCGGTATGGAAAGTCAGCGGGAGTTTGATTTCCGGCAATATGTCGGGGATCGGCAGATTCCGCCGCCCGAGCGGTATATTGAAAAACCGATTAATGTCGACGATTTTTCCGCGACCGTCCGGGAACTGACGGCGACTTCGTCCGGGGGGCCGCAGGAAAAAACACGGCGGCAGGGGGCCTGACTTATGGCAAAACGCAAATCCAAAAACGGCTCGGAGTTCAGTGACTGGTTTTACCGGGATCTGTTCCAGCAAATACCGTTCAACGTGGCTATCATTGACAAAGATTACAACATCATCGAAGCCAATGAAAATTTCAGCGATTATTTCGGTGAATGGCGGGGCAAAAAGTGCTATAAGGTCTATAAAAATCTCAATCAGCCCTGTGTCGGGTGCAATGCCCGTCTGACTTTCGAGGACGGCAAGACCAGGGTCAGCGACGAGTCGGGCGTGGATCAGCACGGCAACCAGGCGCATTATGTGGTTCACCTGGCTCCCCTGCGAAAACGCGCCAACGCGCAGGTGGAATATATCGTCGAGATGTCGCGCGATATTATCGAGACCAAGAATTGGCAGATGGAATATCAACTGCTGTTCGAACGGGTCCCCTGTTATATCACCGTGATCGACCGGAATTATAAAATCATCCGGGCCAACGAAAATTTCCGGGAGAATTTCGGCGACGTTGTCGGGCGGCAATGTTACGAAGTGTACAAGAAACGTAAAACACGATGCCCCAACTGCCCCGCCCGGCGAACTTTTCATGACGGCCGCGTCCATCATTCCGATCAGGTCGGCATAAAAAAGCGCGGCGAAAAAGCTCATTACCTTCTGACCACCGCGCCGCTGGGACGCGACACGGACGAAATCGCCCATGTGATCGAGATATCGACCGATATTTCCCACACCAAGGAACTGGAAAACGAAATTATCGAAGCCGAACGC
Source organism: uncultured Ignavibacteriaceae bacterium (assembly GCA_964628115.1). Lineage (GTDB taxonomy): Bacteria > Zixibacteria > MSB-5A5 > GN15 > PGXB01 > JAFGAL01. The sequence goes on from CAZVNK010000190.1 coordinate 1,487, forward strand.
CTCGCCGCCGTGGGACAAACCGTGGCCGGACTGGCCCATAGTATAAAAAACATCCTCATGGGTTTGGAAGGGGGCATGTATATCGTCGGCAAGGGGCTGAGCAAAAACAACAAGGAGATGCTCAACCAGGGCTGGGATATGCTCGAGCGCAATTTGAATAAAACAACCTCCCTGGTGCGGGATTTCCTTAGTTTTTCGAAAGGACGTCTGCCGGATCTGGTTATGGTCGATCCCAATCAATTGGTTAAAGAGATTGTCGAGTTGTACGAGGAAATCGCCGCCCAGATCGGCATCACTCTGACAGCCGATCTTGATAAAAAGATCGCTCGTGCGCCGCTCGATCCCAGCGGCATCCATACCTGCCTGACTAATTTGGTCTCCAATGCCATCGACGCATGCCGTATGAGTGAAGATAAAAAAGGCGAGGTATGTATCAAAACCACCGACAAAAAAGGAGTTTTGTCCTTTACTGTCTCCGACAATGGAACCGGGATGGATACCGAAGTCAAACGCAAGGTTTTTACGACATTTTTTACCACGAAAGGTAACAAGGGCACCGGCCTGGGATTGCTGACCACACGAAAGATCGTCAAAGAACACGGTGGGAAAATTATCGTTACCTCCAAACCCGGTAAGGGATCATATTTCACGATGACCTTTCCAAAAAAACGGCTACAGACGCTGTATGAAAAAAACGGTGACAAGAATAACGCGGAAAACGAGTAAATCGAAATAAAGGAGCATCCATGGTTGCTGATACAACCAAAACCGTTCTGGTGGTCGACGATGAGGAGGATATTCGCAATTATCTTTCTCTGGCATTGACCGACGCCGGATTCAAGGTCATAACGGCTACCGATGGGGACGAGGCAATGGCCCAGGTGAAAAAGTGCCGGCCGGATCTGATCTCGCTCGACTTGGTCATGCCCAAAAAGTCGGGCGTCAAATTCTACCGGGAGTTGACTTCGAAAAAGGAATGGGCGGATATCCCAATCCTGATCGTTACCGGCCATGCCCGCGATGATTTGGGTCGCACCGATCTGAAGGAATTGACCATGTCGGGGCCGGGAATCTATCTGGAGAAGCCGGTCAAGCCGCACAATTATATCGCCGCCATCAAAAGCCTGCTGAATATGGAAACGACGCCGGACGAAAAGGAGATGGCCGATGAGGTGGTTATGCAGAACGAACTCAAGAACCTGATTGACGATGCCGACGCCGCGACCTTGCGCGCCCTGAAGGACCTTATTAAAAAGCGTCTGCAATAGAACCGCAGGGACTGACCGTTCTCATGTAAGCGGTCAAAAACACCATCGGGTGAATTATGACAGGCGACAGCCTGTGTATTGTAAGCGTATTCCAAAAGATGAGATCGCCACGCTTCATCCGCCATACGGCGGAATCGTTCGCGATGACATATATCGGGCTGTATTAACAGGCCTTAGAACTGTAGGCGACCGGTTCATACAGCATCCTGTAAATCATATAAGCATTTTAAAAGAAGGTCAAACAGCCGTCTATCAATTGACGTTCCATGTTTATGCATTTATCGGGACATGCAATACCGGCATTGATACACGCCGGCATACTGGATAGAAGGGTGCATCAGCAATGACGATTCGCATTGACGACATTTCACAACGCACGGTTGCCAAAACCGCGGGGTTCGGCTATTTGATAATTATTATAGCCGGAATCTTCGCCGAGTTTTTCGTTCGTTCCGCATTGATCGTGCCGGGCGATGCCACGGCAACGGCCGGCAATATTATGGCATCCGAGGGATTGTATCGAATCGGTATTGCCGGCGATCTGGTCATGCTGGTATGCGACGTGGTCGTGGCGTGGGCGCTGTATGTATTGCTTAAACCGGTCAATAAAGGCCTGGCACTTCTGGCGGCGTTTTTCCGGTTGACCCATGCCGCAATCAACGGAATCAATGTGCTTACGATGTTTATCCCACTGTTTCTGTTAAGCGGCGCCGGTTATCTGACGGGATTCACGACCGATCAACTGCATGCGCACATGATGCTGTTTCTCGATGCGCACAATTACGGCTATGTAATCGCGCTGGTGTTTTTCGGAATTCACTGCCTCATCCTCGGCTATTTAATTATCAAATCGAGGTATATTCCCAACATACTGGGAATCCTGATGATTGCCGCGTCTTTTGGCTATCTCATAGATAGTTATGCGCATATTCTTATTTCCAACTACGCCGATTATGCAATGATCTTTTTAGTGATTGTCGCCGTGCCCGCGATTATCGCGGAGTTGTCGTTCTGCCTGTGGCTGTTGTTCACGGGATTCAAAGCCCGACCGGCATAATAATCCACACGAATCTGTCGAATCCGGCCAAATCGAGTTTTTTCAAAAAACTGATTTAACGATACGTATTATCCACCCGTCATATTCTGTGACAGATGTTTTTGATTGTTGCCGGATTCACCATGCCATAAACTGTGTTGGGATCAGGCAGTATTACGGAACAACAATTCTTTATTGTTTTTCGGAAAGGTTGGCCGGTATGGATCGGATTTTTTTTAATGGTATCATGATACTCGTATGTATTGCGGTCGCAGGCACGGCCATCGAATGTGGGCACGGCGACAGTCCTGAATCTCAGCGTATGACTCTTGATCAGTTTACAGATGAATTCGCATCGGCCTATCTGGAGGCCGGCAAAGACAGTGCCGGTTACGATGCCATGGGACGTGTTGCGCGGAATTATGATCATCTCACAATGGAATTGACCGGGCAAATTACATGGGAGCGTTCGTACGATCGCCGCCCGGAAAGTCAGGACATCCATATCAACAGTTTGACCTATGGCGATCTGATCATCGACTCGACAAACACGGGATTCTATTTTGATTGGCTGAAACTCATATTCCAAAACGAAAAACGACCGCACATCAAGCCTGACCTGATTGAATACGGGCTTAATGATACGGTTCCCTATTATCCATTCGGCCTTTCCGGTCATTATGCCGTGACAACGGAAAACGACACAATCGAAGAATTCGACATTGTCGTGGTTCGGGGGCAGGTTCATATCGACTGGGAACACGCCTTTCAGAATAGACATACACCTTTACAATGTATCTCACTGATAGATTGCGAATTAATCGACATTCTGCCGCCCTGTGAGTGACGCGACCGAAAGAGGAATTCAAGCCAAAAGGCGCAATCGATTTTCGCGAGCTTCATTGGTAATTCGAATAGAATGAACATTCTATCTCAACATGTGTAATACCTTATAATATCAAACATCATAACACAACGGGAGAAATAACATGCCAAAAACAACAAGAGTTGCACTGTCGATTCTTCTGGTAATGATTATCTGCACACCGTTTTGTCCAGCAGGTGAGGTTTCTGACAGCATCTCGATTGTCAATCTCCCCCCTTCGGTAATCAAAACCATCCCGCAATGCGGCGACGATTCCGTGGACCCGAATCTGACTGAAATCAAAGTGACATTCAGCAAGGACATGAAAGTCACCGGGCATTGCTGGTCGTGGTGTTCCGTGCAGGAAGATGCCTTCCCCAAGCTCAGCGATACGGCGAGATATCTGGACGACAAACGCACCTGCGTGCTCCCGGTTAATCTCGAACCCGAAAAAACGTATGCCATCTGGATCAATGTGGATAAATATCTATCATTCCAGGACCCGGAGGGACATTCAGCCGTTCCGTACCTGTTGGTTTTCAAAACCGGACAGAAATAATAAACCGTTTCGGATCGAGACCGTTCAATTATGAGTAACGACATGTACGACAAAGCGTTTGAAATAGTGCAATCCGGCTACGATCGCCTTGGCGAGTTGTATACCAAAGAACGAGAAGGATTCGACAACCAACGAGAAGTTGATGCGTTTTTATCATGTCTTCCCACGCATGTCAAGGTACTCGACGCCGGAAGTGGAACCGGGATTCCAATCGCCAAACGATTGGTACAAGAAGGTTATCAGGTCGTCGGTGTCGATCTATCGGCCACCATGGTGACGGTGGCACAGCAAAACGTCCCGGAGGCAGAGTTTCGTCAGATGAACATGACGACCATGGATTTTCCGCAGGAATCGTATGATGGTATAATATCCTGCTACGCAATCATACACACGCCAAAGGAATTGCACACGGAGATATTCCGGTCATTTCATACGATTCTCAGGCCACGGGGTACCATGCTGGTGTCGGTTGCCTGTTGGGAGTGGGAGGAAATCGCGGATTACCTTGGCGTGGACATGTTCTGGAGCCATTATGACCCCTCCAAAACGGAAGCCATAATAAAAGACGCGGGATTCGATATCGAATTCGGTCGTCGGGTGGAA
>CAZVNK010000190.1:5923-6173 GCA_964628115.1 uncultured Ignavibacteriaceae bacterium
GACATCGGGATTTTGCCTGCCTATAAATCTTCTCAACAATCGGCCGACGGGAAACCGGAGTGGCGCCGAACACCTGGTTTGGTAAATCACAGCCTTCAAAATCAAAGCCGTCATCGAACGCCACTCCCATAGCTATATCGGCTAAATCTCTTTTATCCAGGGTTCGAGGCTGGAGTAGGTCTCGAATCCCGCTGAGGCATACACAGTGTGCGCCGGTTCGGAGGACGAACCGACATAGGCAAGGTCCCCG
>CAZVNK010000191.1:0-1795 GCA_964628115.1 uncultured Ignavibacteriaceae bacterium
GGGAGGCGATCGGGCGCGGCGCCGATGTGATCGTGACGGCCTGTCCGCTGTGCCAGTTCAACCTGGAATGCTACCAGAATGAAATGAGCAGTCGTTTCCACGAGAACGTGCATATCCCCGTGTTGTATTTCACGCAGTTGATGGGGATTGCGATGGGAGTATCGGATCGGCAGTTGGCCATGCAACGGCTGTTTATGCCTTTTGACGTCGAAGCCAAACTGCATCAGAGAGCAGGAGGTCAGCATGTCGCCGGTTGATATGAAATCCAATGGAACGCCGAAAGTCGGCGTGTATGTCTGCCACTGCGGCATCAATATCGCCGCCAAAGTCGACGTGATCGAGGCGGTGGAGTTTGCAAACAAATTACCGTACGTGACGGTGGCGAAAGAATATAAATTCATGTGCTCGGATCCGGGACAGGAAATTATCCAAAAGGATCTGCGCGACGGTTTGATCGATCGGGTTGTCGTTGCTTCATGTTCACCCCTGATGCATGAGCCAACGTTCAGGCGAGCCATGGCCGAGGGCGGCGGCAACCCGTTTCTTTTTCAGATGGCCAACATTCGTGAACATGTCAGCTGGGTTACGCTGGACAAAGCCGCCGGCACCGAGAAAGCCAAGGCGCTGATCGCGGCGGCGGTGGAGCGGGTGGTATTGCATCAGCCGTTGGAGAAAACCAGCGTCCCGGTACATCCCGACGTCATGGTGGTCGGCGGCGGTATCGCCGGTATCCATGCCGCGTTGACGCTGGCCGACGCCGGCAAGAAGGTGTATCTAATCGAGCGCGAACCGACGATCGGCGGGCACATGGCCAAGTTCGACAAGACGTTCCCGACGCTGGATTGTTCGGCGTGCATTCTGACGCCGAAAATGTCGGCGGTTCGGGGACATGCCAATATCACGCTCTGGAGTTATTCCGAAGTGACCGGTGTCGAGGGGTACGTCGGGAATTTCAAGGTGCAGGTCAAACGTAAACCGCGCTATGTCGACGAGGAGAAATGTGTCGGTTGCCTGGAATGCATCGAGGCCTGCATTTTCAAGAAGGGCAAGACCGACGACGAGTTCAATTCCGGACTGGTCAAGCGCAAACCGATTTACGTGCCGTTTCCACAGGCGACGCCACTGGTGGCGGTGATCGATCCTGAATCCTGTATCGAATTCAAAACCGGCAAATGCCCGAAAGCCTGCGCCGAAGCCTGTGAACCGAATGCGATCGATTTCACCCAGACCGATCGCATCGAAGAGGTCAACGTCGGCGCGATAATTCTCGCGACCGGATTCAAGACCTTCGATGCGAAACGGATCACGCGGTACGGTTACGGCAAGTATCCGGGCGTGTACACCAGTCTGGAAGTGGAGCGGCTGGTGAATGCGGCCGGGCCGACCGGTGGGGAAATCATCATGAAAAACGGCGAGAAGCCGAAAGCGGTCGGGATCGTGCACTGTGTCGGCAGTCGCGATGAAAAGACCAATCGGTACTGCTCGCGAGTCTGTTGTATGTATTCGCTCAAACTGGCGCATTTGATCAAGGAACGCACCAACGCCGAAGTGTACAATTTCTATATCGACATGCGAACCCCCGGCAAGGGGTACGAGGAGTTTTACGACAAACTGCTGAAGGAAAACGTGCATTTCATCCGGGGACGAGTCGCCGAGGTGAGTGATTGGGCGATGACCCCCGAAGAGGAGGGCAAGCTGATCATTCGCGAAGAGTCGTCTCCCGTCTTCGACCTGGCTCTGCGGATCCACAATCTGGTCCACGATTGACATAGATCGCTCTATTTCCGGTAGAATT
>CAZVNK010000191.1:1805-6171 GCA_964628115.1 uncultured Ignavibacteriaceae bacterium
TGGTGCTTTCGGTCGGTTTGGAGGCCCAGCCGGATGCCGACGACGTGCGACGGTTGTTCAATATCAGTTGCAGTCGGGAAGGATGGTTTTTGGAACGGCATCCCAAGCTGGCGCCGGTTTCGACTTTCACCGAGGGTATTTTCCTGGCGGGGGCCTGCCAGGGGCCGAAGGACATTCCCGACAGCGTCGCCCAGGCGGGCGCGGCCGCGGCCGAAGCGCTGGCATTGATCGATAGAGGACGGGTGGAGATGGAGCCGAACACGGCCTTCGTGACCGAGGAGTTGTGCGCCGGTTGCCGAACCTGTTCGAACATCTGTCCGTACAGCGCGATTGTTTTCGATGAGGAGAAAGACACGGCATCGGTCAACGGCGCATTGTGCAAGGGGTGCGGAACCTGTGTGGCGGCGTGTCCGTCCGGGGCGCTCCAGCAAAATCTCTTCACCGACGAGCAGATTTTCCGCGAAATCAAAGGAGTCGTCAGTTATGTCTAACACGGAAAACACCAAACATACATTTGAGCCGAGGATTGTCGCCTTTTTCTGCAACTGGTGCACGTATACTGCCGCCGATCTGGCGGGCACGGCGCGCATGAGCTATGCTCCCAACGTCCGGGTGGTGCGCATCATGTGTTCGGGGCGACTCGATCCGCAATTCGTCCTGTCGGCGTTTCGTGAGGGCGCCGACGGCGTGCTGATCGGTGGTTGTCATCCCGGCGACTGCCATTATCAGGAAGGCAATTACAAGGCTCTGCGCCGTTTCACGCTTCTCAAGCAATTTCTGAATGCGATGGGAATAGAAGAAGAACGGGTGCGGCTGGAGTGGATCGCCGCATCGGAGGGCGACAAGGTTCAGCGCGTGATCAATGAAATGACCGACGCGGTGCGCGCGCTGGGGCCGTTGCATTTGGAACCGATGTCGGCGGAAACGGTCGCGGGATTGATCCCGGAGGAATTACAGGCGGATGCCGTAGCACAGGGGGGGACTCATGAGTAAACCGAAAGTGGCTTTTTACTGGTGCGCCTCGTGCGGAGGATGTGAAGAAGCGGTCGTCGATCTGGCCGAGGACATCCTGAAGGTGGTCGAGGCGGTCGATATCAATTTCTGGCCGGTGGCGCTGGATTTCAAACGGGCCGACGTGGAGGCCATAACCGACGGCGAATTGGCGGTGAGTTTTATCAACGGTGCGATTCGGTCGTCCGAGCAATATGAGATGGTGCAAATGCTTCGCGCCAAATCACAGGCGGTGGTGGCGTTCGGCAGTTGTGCGCATCTCGGCGGTATTCCCGGTTTGGCAAACACGTTCGACCGCGAGGCGCTGTTCAATGAAGCATACGCCAATGTTCCCAGTATCGACAATGAAAACGGAATAACCCCTCAGACCGAAATCGACGTGAAAGAAGGAAAGCTGACCCTTCCGCTTCTGTGGGACACGGTCAAGACGCTCGATCAGGTGATCAAGGTCGAGTATTATTTGCCGGGGTGTCCGCCGCCGGTGAAATTGATCAAAGGCGCGGTGGATGCCATTGTCAGCGGGCAATTACCTCCGCCCGGGGCGGTATTGGCGCCGGATATAGCATTGTGCGATGAATGCGACCGTCGCGACACCAAGCCGGACAAGCTGGCGATCAAAGAATTCAAGCGTCCGCATGCGACGGATATCGATCCGGACAAATGCCTGCTTGCGCAGGGCCTGCTCTGTCTGGGGCCGGTTACTCGTCAGGGATGCGGCGCGGCTTGTGTCAAATGCAATATGCCGTGCACCGGGTGCATGGGGCCGATCAGTCGTGTGCACGATTACGGTACCAAGGCGCTTTCCGCGATGGCATCGCTGGCGGATTCCAACGATGACAAGGAAATCGAGGAAATCCTCGCAAAAATAGTCGATCCGGTCGGCACGTTTTATCGGTACAGCCTGCCGGCATCGCTGTTGCATCGCAGTTACGTCCCGTCGGCGCAGGAGGGTAAATAGTCATGGGTAAGAAAATCACGATTGATCCGATAACGCGCCTTGAGGGGCACGGCAAAATTGATATCTTTCTTAACGACGACGGCAACGTCGACCGCGCGTATTTCCAGATTCCGGAATCGCGGGGATTCGAACGGTTCGCGATCGGCCGTCCGGCCGAGGACATGCCGCAGATCACCTCGCGTATTTGCGGCGTGTGTCCCACGGCGCATCACATGGCCGCCACCCGGACGCTTGACAACCTGTATAAAGTCACTCCGCCGCCGGCGGCGAAAAAGGTCCGCGAACTGGTGTACAACATGTTCTTTATCGAGGATCATGCCCTGCACTTTTTCTATTTGGCCGGGCCGGATTTCGTGGTCGGACCGAAAGCACCCAAGGCGGAACGCAACATCCTCGGGGTGCTCGGGAAAGTCGGTCAGGAAGCCGGTTTGAAGGTGATCGGTATGCGCAAAAGACTGCGCAACCTGATGACACTCGCGGCGGGCAAAGCGATTCACCCGGTATTCGGTTTGCCGGGTGGTATCTCAAGGCCGATCGCCAAAGAGCATCAACAGGAATTTATCGACGTCGCCAACGAGGCGGTCGAGTTCGGGCAGTTCAGCCTGAAATTGTTCGCCGACGTGGTGTTGAGTAATTCCGAGTACATGGGCTATATCACGTCCGACGGTTACACGCACAAGACGTACTACATGGGTTTGGTCGACGAGAACAACAAGATCAATTTCTATTCCGGCAAGCTCCGGGTGGTGAAACCGGACGGCACGGAATACGCGAAATTCGACGAAAGCGAATATCTCGATCATATCTCTGAACACGTCGAACCGTGGAGTTATATCAAGTTCCCGTTTTTGAAGAACGTCGGCTGGAAGGATTTCGCGGACGGCCCCGACAGCGGCGTATTCGCGGTCGCCCCGCTGGCTCGGCTGAATGCCGCCGAGGGATTTACGACTCCACTGGCGCAGGAAGCCTATGAGTATTACCTTAAGACCTGTGGCGGCAAGCCGGTACATTTCACGCTGGCCACCAGTTGGGCGCGGTTGATCGAAATGTTGTACAGCGCCGAACGCATGCGCGATCTTGCCAACGACCCGGAAATCGTCAGCACCGAGGTGCGGACCATTCCGATCGAGAAACCGACCGAAGGGATCGGCATTGTCGAGGCGCCGCGCGGGACGTTGATACATCATTATAAAACCGATGACCGGGGCGTTATTACGTCGGCCAACCTGATCGTCGCCACGCAACACAATGCCGCACGGATAGCGCTCTCAGTCGATAAAGCGGCGAGAAGCCTGATTTCCGACGGCAAGGTCGATGATGGGATACTGAACATGATCGAGATGGCGTTTCGGGCGTACGATCCCTGTCACGGATGCGGCACGCACGCGCTTCCGGGTGAAATGCCGTTGATGGTGAGGGTGTACGACGCCAATCACGATTTGAAACAGGAAATACGCCGGGAATAAACCATGAATCCTCTGGTGCTCGGATTGGGAAACGATTTATTATGTGACGACGGGGTCGGTCTCGTGGCCGCCCGAAGGCTGGCAGAGACGATTGATGACCGGGCCGACGTGGTGACCAGCAGTCTACACGGGCTGGCCCTGATCGATTATTTTATCGGGTATGAACGGGCGGTTGTGGTCGATGCCGTGCAGACGGGACTGCATCCGCCCGGAACCGTGATCGAGATGGATATGGCCGACCTGCGCGCGGTCCCCGGACCGTCGCCGCATTACTCCGGCCTGCCGGAAATGCGGGAAATCGCGCGGGAATTGAATCTGTCGTTTCCCGAGACCGTGAGAATCGTCGCGGTGGAAATCGCCGATGCACACACCGTGTATGAGGGATTAAGCCCGGAAATCGAGGCCGCGCTCGATGAAGTCTGCGAACGAGTGAACGACATTGTGCGGAACTGGTCGGACGGGAAGTGAGATTGTCATGCATGAACTGAGTATCGCCACCGAGATTATTTCCATTGCGGAGAGAGAAATGATCGATCATCATCTCGGTTCGCTGGAAGAAATCGGGGTGGTATTGGGTGCGCTCAGCGGTGTCGATCCCGAAGCGCTGGCATTCAGTTTCGAGGCGGCGACCAAAGATACCGCGCTGGCGAACACGCGCCTGCATATCGAACGGGTCGCGGTCGAGGCGCATTGCCGGGCCTGTAATCGCGACGCCGAGGTGGAGCAGTTCATTTTCATATGCCCACACTGCGGTTCGCGTGATCTGGATATCACCCGCGGTCAGGAGCTTGATATTGCGTATGTCCGGGGAGAAACGGAGACATCATGAATAAGAATATACCTGTCGAGAAAAAAGTCTTGTCGGAAAACGACCGCCTGGCGGCACAGATCAGGCAGTCAATGACCGATCGCCGAATCGTGGCGCTCAATC
>CAZVNK010000192.1:0-6107 GCA_964628115.1 uncultured Ignavibacteriaceae bacterium
TAACTCTATTTCTCGGCACACTTTGGTGCATCCAAAATCCTTCCCCGTCTCTGTAATTATGTAATTTGTATGGTTTATCATTATGAAAATATATACTTGTTCGTAATTTGCCATATAATGCAGTTATAATATCATCATCATCCATAAAATCTTCAATAACATTAACTGCAATAACTGCTGGCAATATAGCGTTTCTTATCTGTCTTTTTTTTGTTTTAACTTTGTTCTTCAAGTGTTCCCCCGTTTTTACTAACGTTGCTTCTCCGCTTGGTCCACCGAGAATAAAATCTGAATACTTCCAAGAATCTTCCATCTTTATTGGATACGGATGAATAGTTATTTTTAAGCCACTAGATTCAATTTCAAGACTATCCAACTTTAAAATGTTTTTCTCTTTTCTTAATTTGCCGAGCAAGTCATTATGATTCAATTGGATTAGCCATGTTTTTATTTGATTTTTAATGTGTTTCAGATCAGGTCTTTCACTTAAACGACCTCTAAAGGCTAAGGCAATTCGAAATTTGTTGGACTTAATTTCATTGATTTTGTCTATGATTGAATTTTTCCACCTTTCATCTGGACTTATTTTTGTACAACCCATTTGACACGTAGCTTCAACATAGAAATTTCCACCATGAGGCCATATAACCTTATAATCTGGATTATAATTGCCCAATTTGGGGCGTCCTCTTAATCGACATCCTATTTTATGGAAGAATCCATATAGAAATAATTCAAAAAGGGCAGAAAGGTGTTGAGCATCGTCTTCTTTTTTAAACCTATTTTGAATATCATTTTTTATTCTTGGTGCCAAGCGGCAATTGGAGTACATTTTTTCCCAGAATCGTCTGATATTTTCCATTCCATGTTTGTTGGAGCGATTAAGAAATTCATAAAGAGAACAATTTCTAGGTTTATTCCCTGATAGCGGCTTCACGTTTTTATCAAAGAGATTTTTCATGGGCAAATAATATCTAGTTTTTAATTAACCCAGCTTTAATGATAAAGATAGCAATAAACAAGAAATATAAAAGCAAAAATGAAGAAGACCAGCGGGTCTGAGGACCCGCCGATCACGAGTAGAGTCCCGCTTGGCAATCTGGGCCATTTTGCCGTAGGTCGAAATCCCCCACCCGAACAACGTGAGGGAGGGTGTTTCGACATGATTATGACTACACATTCCGACAGCAGAGCTGTCGGTTACCGAAAATGTAATATCCCCACCCGTGATCGGTCGATCTCGGATCGACCGCCAATACTTTTAACTCTTATCAAAAAAAGGGGATTGACTTTCATGCCGATATGCATGATTATCAGCGGGTTTGGTCGTAAACCAAACCGGAAAGAAAGGCGATTACCGGTATGTTGACCGAGAATATAAAACAAGCACTCATGCGACCCGACCGAACCGCCTCAATTCGCACCTGGTTGCGCTTTGCGACGGTCGAGGGCGCGTTCGCGAACGTGTTTATCACGTTCACCGGGGGAGCTTTTATCGCCGGCTTGGCGTTGATGCTGGGTGCGAATGATTTTCAGATCGGATTTCTGGCGGCAATCCCGTTTCTCGTGCAGATCGCCCAGTTGGCCTCAACCTTTTTTGTCGACCGCTTTCACAACCGCAAGATAGCGGTAATCGTGCTTTCCGCAATCGGCCGCCAGATCTGGTGGCTGATTGGACTGGTGCTGGTATTGCGTCTTGACCATAGCTTGGAAATCCTGATGGCAGTGGTGTTGATCTCGAATGTCGGCGTGATGGCGGCGACGCCGTCGTGGATGGCATGGATGGCCGACATTGTTCCGGAACGGCTTCGTGGAAGGTATTTCGGGCTTCGGAGTGCGGTACTGGCGGTGATCACGGTGGCGGCGGCGCTGGCGGGAGGAGTCATTCTCGATTATGCCGGTCGGCACGAACGGGAATATCTCGGCTTTGTGGTTATTATCGTTCTTTCATGCATCTGTGCGGGAATCGCCCTGTTCATCCTCGGCCGGATTCCCGATTCGTCGCGAGACGACCGCCCGGTGCGCTTTGTCTGGAAAGAGCTGTGGAAGCCGCTTGCAGACCGGTCTTTCCGTCGGTTATTGCTTGTTTTTTTCGGCTGGAATGTTTCAATCGGCATTGCCGCGCCGTTTTTTGCGCCTCATATGCTTGCCAATCTCGGCATGAGTTTTACTCTGATATCGCTGTATTCGGGATTCTCCGCGGTGACCGCAGTATTGTTCACCCGGCCCTGGGGGGCGCTGATCGACCGTTTCGGTTCCAACCCGGTAAGCGCCATCTGCGCGTTTGGGATCGGTTTGGTTCCGCTGATCTGGGTTTTTCCCCGTGCCGATTTTCTGTGGATTCTGATTCCTGAGGCCATTTATTCAGGCGCGCTGTGGGCCGGTTTCAACCTGGCGGCGTTCACTATCCCCATTGCCAACAGTCCCAGAGAAAACCGGTCGAACTATATTGCGGTTTTCAACGTGGCAACCGGGCTGGCGTTTTTTACGGCATCGGTGCTGGGAGGAACGCTGGCGGAACTATGGAGTAATATCTCATGGCAAATCGGGCCCCAGACTATCGTCAATTATCACTTGCTGTTCGTGATTTCCGGCCTGTTGAGGCTGGCGGCGGCGGGGTTGATTCTGACCTTTCATGAGGCCCATGAAAAAAGTGTCCCGATTGTCGTGCATTTCATGGGATATGCAATTCTCAAAAGACTATCTACCGGGCGTCAATTGTTGCACTGGTCGCCCCGTCGTAACCATCACTGATCAAGTAGTATTCACGCACGATTCAGTCGTTGCCGGGAGCCAGGTATGTCGGGTTCTCAATGTGACTGCCATCATCATAGATATCTCGTTCAGCGGGTCTGAGGACCCGCCGAGCACACGTAGGGGCATGTCTAATGCGCGGGGTATTGTCTGGTTATCTCTGATATCGTAGCTCAAGCCCTTCCGAGGGCTTGAGTATGTGTTTTTATGCATAAATGCCGGATTAGAGTGTAGGGGCGGTTTGCGAACCGCCCTCTTGCTATTACATGCAGGAAAGACGGGCGCATCGCGATGCGCCCACACGGTATAAATCGGTATTGTTGTTGAGAAATATCTATTCCAACTCTCCCATCGCAAGGGGCTTGTTGAAAAAGTCATTGCGAGGAGCGTAAGCGACGAAGTCGAAGATCCCGAGGAACGAGGGCCAATCTCAATTGTTTACATGGTGCAATAATAATCGAATGAGATTGCTTCGCTATGCCTGCAATGACCGCCGTAGTCCGGGTAGGTCGAAATCTCGAAGAGTTTCGACATCTTTCTTCACAACGCATTTGTCGAAACATCCTCCCTCACATTGTTCGGGAGTGAGATTTCGACCTACTTTTTCCTTTTTCAACAAGCCGCATGCGGCGGGGCACTCCAACGGTATAATCCGGGGGGTATAGGGCAAACCCCATACTTTCGCGGCTTCGGAGGCGATTATTATCGAAAAAACCACTCGAATATGTAAAAAAGGGACTTGACAAATCCGATAGATATCATATACTGTTTCTATAAATAGAAACACCAGGGGACCGCAATGACGCGTGCGAATGAACTGGCAAACGTATTAACCGAGATCGACGACCCACAGATGATGAAACGGTTTATGAACGAAATATTTACTCCTGCGGAGATTCAGGATATGGCGCTTCGATGGCGACTCATGAATTTGCTTCATGAGGGGACGCCCCAGCGGACGATCGCCAAACGGCTGGGAATCAGCCTGTGCAAGATCACCCGGGGCTCCAAAGTGCTGAAAAGCCGTAATTCGGCAGTGAAAAAAATCCTGATCCAGTTGAAAGGAGTAAGCCATGCATCGCGCGAGAAAACTCGGAAACCTTCCCGACCCCAACGGGTACTTCGGTGATTACGGCGGCCAATATGTCCCTGAACCGCTGATAGCCGTCCTCGACGAAATCACCGGGGCGTATCTTCACTATAAAGACGATCGCGATTTCAAGGCCGAACTGGCCGATTTGCAGACCCATTATGTCGGTCGGCCGTCGCCGGTTTATTATTGCAAAAATCTCTCGAAAAGCATCGGCGGCGCGCAAATCTATCTCAAGCGCGAGGATTTGAATCATACCGGCGCGCATAAGATTAACCACTGCCTCGGCGAAGCCCTGCTGGCCAAGAAAATGGGCAAGACCAAAATCATCGCCGAAACCGGCGCCGGACAGCACGGCGTGGCGCTGGCCACCGCCGCCGCGATTGTCGGGTTGGAATGCGATATTTACATGGGTGAAGTCGATATCGAAAAAGAACACCCGAATGTTATCCGGATGAAAATCCTGGGGACCAATGTCATCCCGGTCGGATTCGGCCTCAAGACACTCAAAGAAGCGGTCGACGCGGCGTTCGAGGCCTACGTGAAAGACCCGGTCAATCAGTTTTATGCGATCGGCTCAGTGGTCGGGCCGCATCCGTTCCCGATGATGGTGCGCGATTTTCAGAAAATCGTCGGGGAAGAGGCCCGCGCGCAGTTTCTTGCGATGACCGGCAAACTTCCCGACAACCTGGTGGCCTGTGTCGGCGGCGGCTCGAATGCGATCGGGCTGTTCACCGCGTTTCTGGATGATCTCAATGTCGATATGTATGGTGCGGAACCGTCGGGCAAGAGTTTCAAAATCGGCGAACATGCCGCGACGTTAACCTATGGTACACCCGGCATCATTCACGGCTTCAAATGCTATGTCCTGCAGGATGAAGAAGGCCGTCCTCTGCCGGTGTATTCAATCGCTTCCGGCTTGGATTATCCCGGGGTCGGCCCGCAACACAGCTATCTCAAGGATATCAAGCGCGTCGTGTATGAAACGATCAACGACGCCGAGACGCTCGACGCGTTTTTCACGCTATCGCGCACCGAGGGGATTATCCCCGCGCTCGAAAGCGCCCATGCGGTAGCGCACGCCATGAAACTGGCAAAACGACTGCCGCCGGAGAAAACCATTCTGGTCAATCTCTCCGGACGCGGCGACAAGGATATCGACTATATCGCCCGCATGTTCGGCGATCAGTACGGAGTCAAATAGAAGCAATAAAGCGACATGTCTCAACTCCATGAGAGCGGCCCAACACTCTCAGAAGCAGCCGGGACGGCATAAGTCGTCCCGGTATTATGTACGTTTGGATATACGGATTTCATGTCTGATAGCGAACGACAAACGTTCGCAAACGGACAAAAGAATTGTTGTCCAATTAAAAGAATCTGCGGATTTAAAGAGTGTATGATGTCAATTGAATTGAATATCGGATAGTGAGTGTGATTCCATCTCGTAATAAAACTCATCGGCGAAACTTTCGATCAGAAGATCATTGACCCGGTTTATATCGACGGTCTCGCCAAGCAGTCCGGAGATGGAACCGACCGGATACTCGGTAATGCCGCAGGGATTGATCAGCGTGAAATAGTCGAGGTCGGTGGTGACATTAAGCGCCAGTCCGTGGTAAGTAATCCACCGCGACACCGCGACGCCGATCGCGCCGATTTTGTGGTTATCGACCCAGATGCCGGTCAGTCCCTCTTTGACACCGGCGGTTAATCCCAGATCGTCCAAAGCCGCAATCACGAATGATTCCAGATCGCGAAGGTACTTGTGCACGTCGCGCCCGCGATGGTGCAAATCGACAATGGGATACAGCACGGTCTGGCCGGGCCCGTGGAATGTGATATCGCCGCCGCGTTCGATTTCATACAAATCGACGCCTTTTTCTTGCAATTGCTCCTCAGTGACCAGCAGATTGGCTTTGTCGGTACCGCGCCCCATCGTGACCACCGGTTTGTGTTCGGTGACAATGAGGCAATCCGGGACTTTGCCGTTTTGTCTCAGCGAGACCAGCCTTTTCTGTAAGTCCCAGGCCTCTTTGTATCCGGTCAGACCGAGATCAAAAACGAATAATGGTTTGTATCCGCGACTGCACATAGTAAATCATGGCTTTCATTTCAATCAATATAGTGCAACGCGAGCAAGACGCAAGCGGTTCCGGCATCAATGGGAGAAGCTGTTATAAAATTCCTCCTGCAGGTAGTTGCGCATAAAGTAATCGGGACTGGTAGTATCTTCAGGGAGGAGGAACTGAAACGGATCATC
>CAZVNK010000193.1:0-1128 GCA_964628115.1 uncultured Ignavibacteriaceae bacterium
GTGGTGTATCAGAATAAATAAGAAACCTGTCGGAGTTGAAATAATAGCGCGGTGCATGAGAGATCATGCGCCGCGTTTTAGTTGTGTATTCCTCGTCAATAGAATAATAAGCTAATTTGCCGTGTGATCGGCGGGTCCTCAGACCCGCTGCCATTCGGTTTGCTTGTAACATGCAAGACGCGCTGTGCGCGCGGTCGATCCGGGTTCGACCGATCACGGGCACAACCTTTTCGGTAACCGACTGCTCTGCTGTCGGAACGTTTGGTTAAGAAAGACGGGCCGTTTGCGAATGGCCCCTACGGTATGAATCGGCATTATTGGTTTTCATTAATAAAGGATTGGCAGGATCACTGCGTCCGCCACGGCGGACTTGGATCACTGCCCTACGCCAAAATCCCACTCGCATGTGATCGGCGGGTCCTCAGACCCGCTGTGCGAGATGTTTATTGTGATGGCAGAGATTGCTTCACTTCGTTCGCAATGACAGTTAATAGTAGGTCGCGGTTCCGAATGACGCACCAGCGTCATGAGAAACCCGATATAAAAATACTCTTGAACCATCAATGTCGGGTTATTCGCGTGACAAGTCACGCTCTGAACCCGACCTACCATTTTGTTTAATTGTTATATATCGTTATGTCCATGATATTCCCACCGCGAGCGGCGGGCTATAGATGTCTGAACCCGACCTACACGGAATAATCTCTCCCCACGGGGCGGGGCATCGAAGTCATATCAATTCGTTGTGGCATAAAAAAACACCGGGCCGCCGCGATGGCCCGGTGTCGCCCTGCGTTATATGCTATCCGGCGCTCAGGCCGGGTTAACTATCGCGCCCATGAATAACATCGTGCCGGTTTCGTTGTCGCGGATCGCGATCACGAACGGCCGGTCGACAATCATCTCAAACGGTTCTTCAGGCATCGCCGCCGAAAGTTTCATGCGGACCGAGGTCACCGCGGCCGCTTCGGTGCCTTCCTCGTTGACCTCGACAAACGTTTTATGCCGCACTTCGCTGATGAAGATTTTGCCCTGACTCGAGTCGCCGTTCATCCCGGAGAAATCCGCCAGTGTCGGATCGAAAGCGATTTCCATGCCGAGTGATTTGAGAATGGCGTTGAGATTCTT
>CAZVNK010000193.1:1138-6055 GCA_964628115.1 uncultured Ignavibacteriaceae bacterium
ATTTCGGAAGCGCGATCGTTCCCTTGCGTTCATGCAAACGTCCGACCCAGGTGTCCCAATTGTCGCCGGTCATGCGATTCAGAAAATCCTTGTACGATACATTTTCATCCGGCAGAAGCACGTACATACTCACTTTATTTGCACCGTACGGCAAATTCACCGCCTGAAAATCCTCGCCTCGATAATAGTCGATTTTACGGTTAAGATGCATCAACGGATGCGAAATGACCGAACCGTCAAGCAGATGAAAATCCTGCTTTTGCGTTTTGGCAGGATCAAACGGATTCCCCCATGACCCCTTGAAATAAATCGCGTTGATCAGAATCATGATATCATCGGGACTTAATTCAGTGATGATTTTGTCGATTTTGTCATGAGTCTTTGCGCCGACCCATGCGTTGATACGGTCGACCGATGCATGCGCGCCGAAATCAAGCGTGGTGATTTCTGCATCGTAAAATTCCCGCACCCGTTTCAAATACTCCTGTTTGAAAATCATACCCTGACGCGCCCAGATGGAATTGGCGATTTCAAGTTTAACACTCGGATCGATTTCCGGCAGATCGGTCATCATCTTCTGAAACGACCGATTGACTTCGTCAATGTCGATATTCTCAAGCGCGAGCGCGTCGGCCATGACAGCTTTGGTGTCGTTCTCCGCGCCGTTATACACCATCGCCAGCGCCATGGAAATACTCAACGGCGAGACAAAGATGTTTTCGCCGAAATCCTCGGCGACGAATTGCTTGAAAACGTCATAAGCGAATTGATTATTGCCCTGCATGGTCATATCCTGATTGCGGGCTCCTCCACTTAGTGCTGTCCCGAATAGCAGGATCAGCGCCAAACTTGTTACAAGCATCGTACGTGATAACATATACCCTCCAACGGTTGGTTTTCATCGTTCTGACTGTGATACACTCAAGCCGGGATATTCTTCCCGAAAAACAGCAAAAAAACTTCACGGTGTTGTTATCCCCGACCCTGATGAAATCAACGGACATAAGGCGCGGGATGTCAACAAGTTTTGGCGTGACGACCCTGCAAATGTTATTGACTTTTGGTCGTTCGCCCGTTACTGTGGAAAAATGCCGGAGTTAAAACTCGATTCACAGATTCAATATCTCAAGGGGGTCGGGCCGCGCCGCGCCATCGCTCTGGCAGGCGTGGGGATTAACACCGTCTATGATCTTCTGCATTATCTTCCACGTCGCTATCTCGACCGTTCGATGATCGTGCCGATCGGCGCATTGCAGGCCAATATGGACGTCACCATTGTCGGTCGGGTGATGGGCAAGGGGATTCTCAAGGGGCGTCGCTCACGACTGGAGGTCGTCCTCGCCGACGAAACCGGCATGATCGCATTGATCTGGTTTGCGGGATATCGCTATCTGGAGAAAATGTTCAACAAGGGGGATATTTACGCCGCGACCGGAACCGTGACCTATTTTCAACAACGACAAATCGTCCACCCGGAAATGGAACGTATCGAGGACGAGGAAAGCCGGCTGATTCACACCGGGCGCATCGTGCCGGTGTACCCGTCGACCGCCGATCTGAAAAAGGCCGGGATTACCTCGCGGTTGATGCGGGGTATTATCAGCCGGGCGCTGGAAATGACCTCCGAGCGTCTGATCGATTATCTCCCCGAAAAATATCTGACGGAGTCGAAACTGCTTTCGCTTCCGGTGGCGGTAAGGCAGATACATTATCCCGATGATATGGACTGCAGGGACCGTGCCCGCACCCGGCTGGCGTTCGATGAACTGCTGTCTCTGCAATACCTGATTCTGCAAAGTCGCCGGGAACGTACCGTAATTCGCAAGGCGCATCGGTACGATCCCCCCGGCGAGACCGTGAAGCATTTCACCGAGGCGCTTCCGTTCACGCTGACCGAGGATCAACAGACGACAGCGGGGAAGATTCTTTCGGACATGCAGTCCGACCGTCCGATGCATCGTCTTTTGCAGGGAGACGTCGGTTGCGGAAAAACCGTGGTGGCGTTGGTGGCGTCGGTTTACGCGGCTGAGAACAATCTGCAAACCGCGTTCATGGCGCCGACTGAAATTTTGGCCGAACAGCATTATCATTCATGGCATGATGAACTGGAAAAACTCGGCATACGATCCGCGCTTCTCACCGGAACGATCGGCAAGGCCGAACGGGCGGATATCGAGCAAAGGACAGCCGACGGCAGTATCGCCATTGTTTTCGGAACCCATGCCGTGATTTCGGAATCGGTGCGATTCGCCGCCCTGGGACTGGTGGTGATCGATGAGCAACATCGTTTCGGCGTTTTGCAAAGAGGCAAGCTGATTACCAAGGGACTGCGCCCCGACACGCTGGTGATGACCGCCACGCCGATTCCGCGAACGCTGGCGCTGACCCTGTACGGTGATCTGGATATCTCATCGGTGAAAACCATGCCGCCCGGTCGTCAGACAACCCGGACCGTCTGGCGCACCGCGAATTCCCGTCCCGAAATCTATGACTATCTCAAGGAACGGATACGGGAAAACGAACAGGCGTTTATTATTTATCCGCTGGTGGAAAAATCCGAAAAACTCGATTTACAGGCGGCCGAGGATGAATATCAGCGATTGAAAAAAGAGGTGTTCACCGATTGCCGGGTGGGGTTGGTTCACGGGCGCACCAAAAAAGACAAACGCGAAAAAACGCTGGCCGATTTCCGCGCCGGGAAAATCAGCGTATTGGTCGCGACCACGGTCATCGAAGTCGGCATCGATATTCCGTCGGCGACCATCATGGTCATCGAACACGCCGAGCGATTCGGATTGTCGCAATTGCATCAACTTCGCGGACGAGTGGGGCGCGGTGAAAAACGCGGCACCACGATCGCGATTGCGGTGCCGCCGCTCAGCGATCTGGCGAAAAAACGATTGAATATGTTTCAGGCGTCGACCGACGGATTTAAAATCGCCGAGGCGGATCTGGAATTACGCGGTCCGGGGGAGTTCTTCGGAACCCGTCAACACGGTCTTCCCGAACTGCGCGTCGCCAATCTGGTGGTCGATTCATGGTTGTTGCCGATTACGCGGAAGATCGTGGCGGGATTGCTACGCGATGACAAAGAGCTTGACAGGGAGGACGCCAATCTGTTAAGCTATCTCAAGCAAACAAGTGAGAACCGCAGAGATTTAAGTCGTTTTGGCTGATTGACACATTGCGGAGGAATCATGACCGATACGGAACAAAATATCGACGTTCACTTTTTCACGCTGATTTCGTCGCTTCAGATGGCGGCCTGGCAACAGATGGGAAAAATCGCCTCGCCGATCAGCGGCAAGGTGGAACGCAATCTCGATCAGGCCCGCGCCAGTATTGACATGCTCAATATGATTTCCGAAAAAACCAAAGGGAATCTGAATGACGAAGAGAACAAACTGCTTTCGCAAATTCTTTATGATTTGCGCATGAATTTTCTGGATGAATCACGGAAGCCGACGGAGCAAAATGCCGATACGGATAGCAAGGCGACCGATGAGAATGAGGCCGATAAGGACAAGACCGATCAGGGCAACGGCGAAACCGATAAAACGGGCGACAGCGAATCCTGAACGGATTGTCAGGCCTCGTAACGCCGGAATCGGTTATTATGACCGTTAGGACTTGATTTTTAGGCGGGTGAGCGTATATTTAATAATGAGTAGTGCAAATAACAGCGGGCACATTACCGTCGAGACGAAAACCGAGTTCCTGAAACGATTCGATGGGCGGGTGGTCGCGGATCGTCCTTTGGCCGATCTGGTAACGTTCGGCATCGGCGGCAACGCATCTTTGTATTCGGAAGTTACGACCACCGAAGAACTTGCCGAGATCGTGAAAGCGGCCCACGAATACGGGATTTCGTTTTTCATGCTTGGCGGTGGATCGAATTTACTGGTCTCGGAAAAAGGCTATGACGGTCTGGTGATCCGAAACGCAATCAAGGGATTAACGGCGCATGAGACCGGTATCGAGGTTGGAGCCGGGGAAGACTTGCAGGATTTGATTCATTTCGCTACGGAAAAGGAATTGTCCGGCCTGGAATTTGCAACAGGAATCTATGGAACCGTCGGCGGAGCGATATTCGGCAATGCCGGAGCTTATGGCTCCGAGACCGGCGCCGTCCTTGAATCTGCGGAACTTGTTGACAGGGAAGGACGTATAAGAATCGAACCGGCTGAGTATTTTGACTTTGGATACCGAAGCTCGATTTTAAAGCGAACCGGAGAATTTGTTACACGGGCAATGTTTGCACTGAAAATGGGCAAGAAGGAACTGATAAAGAAACGTGTTGATGAAATTTCGTTGCTTCGTGCTCAAAAGCTACCGCAAAAGGCCCGTACGGCGGGATGTTTTTTCAAAAATATCCCCGATCCCAAAGAGGAGTTCGGGAAACTGTCAGCAGGCAAACTGCTTGATGAAATCGACGCCAAAAGCCTTCGATGCGGAGATGCGCGGGTATTCGAACGCCACGCCAATATTATCGTCAATGACGGCAAGGCCAGCGCGACGGATGTCAGGCGGCTGGCGGAGATGCTGAAAGTGAAAGTGAAAGAGAAGTTTGGCATAGAATTACAGGAAGAGATAACCTATTTGGGTGAGTTCTGAAGGAGGCCTATCGACCCGTTCCTAACGATGTAAAACGAACCGACAAGTTATCGGTTGGACTACGCGCAACAAACTTACATTTTCGATTTTTCTTTTATGGCTGTTGTCGGCCGCGATGGCGACGTATGCCGTGGAACCGGGTTTACGGGGTAATGTAAATCTCCCGCCCGGATTTATCTCGCCGTTGCCGGATGAGCGGCTTGATCCATTGGTTTCAATGGCCGATTATCGCCGGCCGCAACTTCGCATGATCTACGCCACCAAGGTTCAGGTGGTGCGATCCAGTTTCTTTGAACGTTCCCT
>CAZVNK010000194.1:0-6053 GCA_964628115.1 uncultured Ignavibacteriaceae bacterium
GTGACGGGCTTGCGTAATCCGTCCCTGCGTCCGTCAGCCAAGCAATGGATAAAAATCTTGACGGATGCGGAAAACAAACTTATAAAATGTCCCCATAATGAAAACCATATTTATTACAGGGGGCGGGGTTCCTGTATCTGGTGTGAACGCGAAATCAATATCAGGGGACTGCGTGAATTTCCCATAAGAAAGCAGGCAATACTGGCGAAAACCACCGCAATCAAACCGAAACCGCCGGTTCCGGCAACAAAACCCAAATCGAACCCCCAGCCGAGGCCGAAACCTCGGCAAACCGCCGTTTCCAGGACGTCCATATCTCGGGTGTCGAAATCCGCGGCAAAGGGTATCAATGCATTGCATTATTGGGCGGTCGCGGCAGTTGCCGGTTTATTGGTTATTGTTGTCGCCAACGTTTTTATCCCTTCTGTGAATGATTCCGGCGATTCCTCACCAGATAATCCGAAACCGCCGATTATTGATTCCATTAATAAGCCAACCGATGGCGGTGGTACCGGTGAATCGGCTAACCTGGTCAGGGTGGAATTCACGCTTTTTCCCCATACCAGTGATCAGTATTCTCATTATGCCATAATCGATCGCGATGGCAATGCCGTGTGTGTTAAAGACTCGGCCGATACCATACTGGAATTGCCTCCCGGAGAGTATGGCTATGCATTCAGAGACCGAAACGGCATTTGGTTCGAAAAACGGCAGGGTGGGTTTTCGGTACTGAGGAGTCAATGATGAAATTATGCATGACTATTGCGTTGGCGATTGTGCTGTTCGGGAGTATGGCGGTCAATGCATATTCCCAGGGAATCGATTATAAGAAAAACAGGCTTTTACTGTGCTATAATTTTGGGTCGGATTTCGAACTCTATGACAGAGCAATTCTGGAAGAATTCCTGCAGGGATATCCATGCCTGGCAAAGTTTGTCGACATTGTGCTGGTACCCCACGAGAGTAATCAATGCAGGGAGTGCAGGGAAGCCGCAGAGGAGCTGTCGGTCGATTGTTGGTGCTATTCCCGTAGTTTCCGATTGTTGTATGATCTTCAGCACGCTCCATCGTTTCATCTGGAGGACGCGGATGGAACGGAAATACTCAATTCCACCAGGCCTCGACTTTCACTGAGAAATCTCGACTATCATAAGGTTGTCGCCACCGGGGAAGCGAATGTCACGATAGAAAACAACAACCGTTCATGTCTATTTTATTCCGTGATACACGCCGATTGCAGTGCCGCGAGGGACAGGATTTACGGCGATACCACCTTGAGTGATATGCCGACAGGATTATACCGTGTGTATTGCAACTATAAGATCGTTGACAGTTTCAATGTCCATGGCAATGAGATTACCGAAATTACCATTGCCGTTCCCAAGGATGAATTCGTTTCAACCCCCCCGGTCGAAGAACCGACTGAGCGAACCGAAGAACCTACCGTGGAGTCTTCGGTTCAAACTGCAGAAATTGTCGCGGAACCGACCGTTCAGCCTGCGGTGACCAGGACAAAGACGCTCGGCAAAATTAAAAAGACAATTGTCTCAGAACATAAACTGGGAAAACCGATGTTCGGGTTGAACGGGGGAGTGTTTCTGTACGGCACGGATTCCATGCATGAGGATTATGAGGTGTTGATCTCTTTCGGGATGAGTCTTCGCTTTCACGGTGTCATGGGAATCGAGGCGTCGGCGTTTTTGACGGATTCCATGTTTAAATGCGATGGGGCGGTGGCGATATTGAATTTCTGCCCGAAATCCTTAAGCATCGGGGAGACGCTTGCGCTATCGATCAAGGGCGGAGTGCTCTGGCTGAAACCGACTTGGACTAAGTCCCGAACGTTTTTCGAGAAGGTCGATTATGTCCGACCCGTTGCCGGCGCGAGTCTGTTTTTCGGATTCGCCGGCCTAAGAAGAGACGATTCATTCGGTCGTTACGGATTATATCTGGACGCTTATTATTCCGAAGAGGTCGAGTATGAAGGCCCCGATGATTACCTGAATCTGGGCGGCTTCACCTTCGGCGCCCGATTGTCCATAGAGACGGATATATAGAATAGCAATAATACGAATTACATTACACGCGTAAGTAGGTGGGGAATCAATATTGACTCTGTTTGGCAAATTAATGATTTAAACATTAGGAGTAAAAATGGGTGATATTAAAACATATAGTTTTGGGGGATGTGATATTGCCAAATTCAGCCCAAAAACGGAGAACATCACAGCGAAAACAAAGGTAATGAACATAGTTATTGGATTTGATGAGGCTCTTAAATTGAATTTGGCTTTGGATGAATGCATTCGCAAGATCAACAAATACAAACGAACCACAAAAACAGGAAAAAGAGCCGCCGCTAATCTTGTAATTCATTTGCAAAAGAATAGGATTGATGTTGCTGAGAACAAGCTGTAATAGGCCAGACATCTTCACTCTCCGAATCAACGTTCCGTCGGGTCTTGCTCATGGCACAGCCATGAGTCTTCGAGTAGGTCGAATCCCCTGTGGATTCGACATCTTTCTTTGCGAGGAGCGAATGCGACGAAGTCGAAGATCCCGAGGAACGAGGGGCAATCTCCAAAACCACATAATATATATGTCGCCGACCGAGATTGCTTCACTTTGTTCGCAATGACACGCCGGTGCTTTGATTTAAAAATTTCCCGTTCCGTCGGGTCTTGGTCATGGCATTGCCATGAGTGTGACCCGACGGTCTTCTTTTCATTAAAACACTCGCAGGGTCACACGCTCGACATGGTCTCGCGCAAGACCCCGCGAAACCTGGTAGATACCGCACTTAACTGAACACGCCCCCGCAAATTAGGCGCGTCCCTTGTACTATGCACGCCCTCGCGTGTGATCGGTCGATCCCGGATCGAGCGCAAATGCCCTTATAAGTCACAAGCGGCGGGTCTGAGGACCCGCCGACCACGTATGCAATTATCATGAATAAAATCAGAGAATGTTATGTGGTCCTGATGTCGTAAATATCGAACCTTTTTTTCTTGTAGGGAAGGATTCAAGTCCGCCGTGGCGGACGATGCGATCCTGCCATCTTACATTAACAACCATGTGATATAAATGGTAAGCCCCGTACATAAAAATGGCTGGGGGACAGGGATTCGAACCCCGATACTACGGTCCAGAGCCGCATGTCCTACCATTGGACGATCCCCCAGTTCTCACTGGTCGCCGCCGGATTTTCAATTCCCGATGGCTTATAATCCGGCCAATATATATGTCTTGTCGGATTTGTCAAGCATTTGAATTAGCAATTATCTGTTTTTTCTCTCCCGGCTGACAATTACCAGCAGGCGTCCCCGAATCGTCACTCGCGCCCGTCGCGACACGAACCGGTTGCGCAGGGTCAGACTGCCGCCAACCGGGAGCGTGGTTTCCGGGGCGGGGAAATCCAACCCGGTATAGTCAACCCGACATCCGGCGCTCAGCGGCACCAGCGACAGGATATCGCCCGGACTGCCCTGAAATGTCACCGTGTTATCGACCACCAACCGGGCGGTCCAGTGCGGACTGACCAGCCGGACGATACTATCCCGTCCGTGTTTCTTGCCGATGCGATGCGCCAGTTCCAGAAGCAGGATATTGCCGAGCGTATGATCCAGCTCGGTTACGCTTACCGCCCCGCAAATGTCGATTTCCCGCGCGCCGCGTACCAACGCCAGCTCCAGCGCCAGTTGGCAGTCGGTTTTATCCTTGCGGGCGGGATGCGTGATAACCTCAATGCGTTCGAGATATGTTTTCGGCAGACGGGGCGAGGAATCGAAATCGCCGATCAATATGTCGGGGGTGAGTTTGTTCTTGCGGAAAAATCGCACGCCGCCGTCGACCGCGATAGTGGTTTTACCGCGAAGCATACGCAAATAAAAGGCATTGTCACGGGCGCTGTAGCGATGATACAAAAAGAGTATGTATTTTCCGTCGGATTTTGCCATAAGGCCAAGTTATGAAGATATCAATACGCCGACAAGCGTTATCACGAGAAAAATGACAATCGCGCCCAACAACCAGGGAAGGCCCAGAATCGGCAGGAGTATGGTTATGGCGAACAACGCCCCGACCGATGAGCCGACCAGCTCGATCGCATAGCCCAGCCCCCGGTTGGCCGAGGCTTTGCCGAAATAATAGCGCCGGGTGGCGGCCACGAACAGCGTCCCGGTGGCGACGGCGGTTGAAAACAAAAACAGCGCGTGATAGAAGATTAACGCCTGATCGGCGATGCGGTGATGCGTGGTCAGAAACAGCACGGTCGCGGTCAACAGCATCAACAGGGCGGGGACAGCGACCCCCTCGGTGGGAATTCGTTGCGAATACAAAGTGCCGACCGCCAGTCCGAGCATGAACGAGCCGATCAGCACCCCCATCTCGGCATACAATGATCCCGCCCGCGCCTGAAAAACATAGAATGACAATAGTTCCAGAGTCAGCGATACGATTCCGGCGGTGAAATACAAAAACAGCCCGAAATACCGTCGGCGTTTCGCTTCTATCAATGTCACTGTAAAAAACGCCAGAATGAAAACCGGCAGGATGACAATCCAAAACGGGTTATCGAGCACAAACGGGATAATGATCGTGTCCGCGCCGCGCGCTTTGGCCTGATGCAGGGCCTGATAGTGCGGCAGAATCGGCCGATTGAGAGTGTTCACCGTGATGGTGTCGCCGGAAAGCACTGCCGCTAGTCGTTCCAGTTTGAGTTCGGTGAAACGATCCGGCAGATAGTATTCATTGACGTACATCGGAACGTACGATAATCCATGCGCGTTTTGAACGACCGAGTCGTATGACGGATCAAAGGGCGTATCTGACGCGAAAAAGAGTGTACTTTCGCCCGGCCAGACGGTGACATATCGAAACGCTTGCCGAAGGGTGTTGTGAATCACGGTGATGATTTTCGCCTTCTCCGTCGAGATATGCCGGTCGGTGTCGTAGCGGGTGGGGATATAAAGCAGGCCGTTTTGATCAAGCAGGACCTTGACCCGTGAGAGAAAATCGGGAGTCAATAATCGGCTGACCCTGTAATTGTCCGGTTCACCGGGATTCACGATGACGACGTCGTATTTCGAGACATGCTTGATATCGGTCAGAAACGTCACCGGATCGCAATCGATGTGCACGGTGGTCGGGGTCAGGGAAAGAAGCGAATCGAGCCGTTGAGTCAACTGCACGCGGGGATCGACCGCGGTGAGAACGATATCATGCAGGCTGTCGGTCAATTGCATGACGCCGAATTCGGCGCGACCGAACAGCAGGAGATGTTTTGCCTCGGGACGGTACAGCAGGGGGGGGATCAGCGCTTCCTCCGCCGATTGGATTCCGGGATAAACCGCCTCGATAACATTGTCGCTGACCAGAAGCAAATCGTCATCGCGCGAGAGAATCGCCTGCCTGCCGTAATGCGTATCGAAACTCCGAACGACGTCGTACGGCGCATACTTGCGTGTGTCGAGCATTCGGTCGAGACCGCCGGTGAAAAACATGATTCCCGCCAGCGGGAGAATCAGTGCGAGCGACAGTCCGACCGCGTTTTTCCCCTGCGGTGCCACGAAATAAAAACCGAGTAAGAGAATGCCGATAGCCAGCGACATCGCCAGCGTCGAAAACACCCATCCCACCAGCGCCACGATCGCGGCCCCGCCGACAAACGCGCCGATTCCCTCGAACAGATACGCCCGGATAATCGATTCCGACGGGCGATATCCCTCGCGATTGATCACCGGGAACAGCCAGCCGGAGATCAATCCGACCGGAAGCATGAGCATAATCGCAATCAAAGCGGCGGTGCTGATGGGGACGGTTTCCCAGATAATGTCGCCGATCATCAACGGCGAAAAACGCAGAGCGACAATACTTGCGGGAAGCAAAATTACGCCGATAACAAACAGCGGCGCGGATTTTACGTTAATGCGATGATTCCCGCCCAGAACCGCGCCGAGCGCCACCGCCAACAGCCATCCGAACAGAGCGAATCCGATGAAAAGCTCATCGCCGCGATACGACGCGGTAAGTTCGCGCAAATGCAAAACCTGCCC
>CAZVNK010000195.1:0-392 GCA_964628115.1 uncultured Ignavibacteriaceae bacterium
AGGCGGTTGGTTTCCGCTTTAAAGCCCGGGAAAACTTCCCCTCCCTCTGTGGAATAATCGGAATATCGAGCGTATTCATGAGACGATGAATCACCGGCAGGGCCTTCGACGCGAGATCCCGATGCGGCAGTTCCACTTCCAGTTCATAATCCACCGTTCCATCGGCAAACTCGGTTCGATCGATTTCCAGTTCCAACGTCAGTCCGAAATCGGCATAAACAATCCAAGACCGATGATTGCGAAAAAAGATACAAAGGGCCAGTTGCAGATCATCCGGCAGGACCGTTGTCTCGGCAAGCTCAAGAATATCGCCGAACTTGCTCAAATACTGTTCAGCAAGACGCAGCCCCATGGCCGACTTGCCCTTTGGAAGCCTGAGCGCCTCCGCTATC
>CAZVNK010000195.1:402-3012 GCA_964628115.1 uncultured Ignavibacteriaceae bacterium
CTATTCTATCTGCTTATCTGTCAGATTCTTGAAAATGGTCAACATTTTTTTCACCGGACTCAACAAAAGATAGGGTTTGTTTTTTGGAAAAGCATTATAAGCTTCCCCTTTGTATGTAATTCCGTTGTCAATAAACCCGCGAGCGAGTGCAGGCGGTATGTCCGTTTCCACTTCCGGTCGAATCGTGACCCCGTCGGCAGTCCGGGCGGCCGGCCCTTTGGCGGCCAGAAACGCCGTGGCGCCTTCCATTCTCACACGTAAGGCCCAGGCGCGTTTTGCCAGCGTTCGCTCCGGGGTGTCGAAGAAATAATTTTCCTGCAACCGGGTTTGACATTCGCCGCCGAAATGATTGAGCAGTTTTTGATAATTTCCGTCGTTGGAAAGATCGAGCTTTATTTCAATTTCTTCATCGTTCATAGAAGCTGATAATATAAAAAAAGCCGCTCCGAATCGGAACGGCTTTTTTGGCTTATACCGTTTATTTGAACCGCTTCGGAGAGCGGGCTTCCCACTCCACGACAATCGGGCTGGCGACAAACACCGATGAGTACGTCCCGACCAAAATACCGATTATCATGGCCAGGGCAAAATCGTGCACCACTTCGCCGCCGAATATGAACAGCGTTACCACCACCAACAGCGAGGTCAGCGAGGTCATAATGGTCCGCGACAGCACCTCGTTGATGGAGCTGTTGACGGTTGCGACGAATTCGCCTTTTTTGCGGAATTTCCTGGCGTTTTCGCGGATACGGTCATAGACCACCACCGTATCGGTCAATGAGTACCCCGCCAGTGTCAACAGGGCGGTCACGACCAGCAGAGTGATTTCCTTGTCCATGAGAAAGAATATCCCCAGAACCGCCAGCACGTCGTGGAAGGTGGCGATCGTGGCGGCCGCGCCCGAGCGGAAATCGAAACGCAGGCCGATATAGATAATCATGCCGAAAATCGAAATCAGAATCGCCCAGCGGGCGCTGTTCTTCAGGGATTCACCGACGGCGGGGCCGATGGTATGCTCGGAATCCTTGTGGAAGGTATTACCGGCAAATGCCTCGGCGATGATTTGTTCGAGCCGGTCAACCGCCTTTTCCTCTCCGACCGTGGTTTCTTTCACTCTGATGATATAGGAATTGCTGATGCCGTGTCGATGCAATTCCTGTATGTTGGCTTCCGGGAAACCGCTCGACGTCACCGCGTCGCGCAGATCACTGACGCTGATGGCCTGTTCGAAATTCCCCTGAAGCATGGTGCCGCCCGCGAAGTCGATCCCCATATTGGCCTTGTCAAGCAGGACCATCGCAAACGCCACCAACCCCAATGCGATCAACAATCCGGAAATCAGGAAGGCCTTTTTCCGTTGACCGATGAAGTCGAAGTTTGTCTCTTTTATTATCCTAAGCATGTGGTATCTCCTTTATATGCTGAGCGTTTTGTAGCTTTTGCGAACATCGAAAACGGTCTTGGTGATAACCACCGCCGTATACAGCGAGATCAACACGCCCCAGAACAGCGATACCGCAAAGCCCTTGATCGGGCCGGAACCGAACAGGAACAGCGCTCCGGCGGTAATCAGGGTGGTTACGTGACTGTCGATGATGGTCAGCAAAGCCCGGTTATACCCGGCGTCGATTGACGCCCGAATGGTTTTCCCGGTGCGTAATTCCTCGCGAATGCGCTCGAAGATGAGCACGTTCGCATCAACAGAGATACCCACGGTTAGAATGATACCGGCGATTCCCGGCATCGTCAGGGTCGCTTTCAAACCGGCCATGATGGCCAGCAGGAAAAAGATATTGAACAGAACGGCCATGTCGGCGATGATGCCTGACACCCGGTAGTATATGGCCAGCAAAACAATAACCAGCAACAGACCGACCAGGCAGGAAATCAATCCCTTGCGGATGGAATCCGATCCGAGAGACGGACCGACCACGTTCTTCTCGATGATTTCAACCGGTGCGGGAAGGGCGCCGGCCTTGAGTACGATTTCCATATTCTGGGCGTCTTTGACGGTCGCCCCGCTTCCCATCTGAATCTGTCCGTCGTTGCGAATCTTGGAATTGATAAACGGCGATGATTCGACCTTGTCGTCAATAACGATTGCCAGCGGTTTGTCGACATTGGCGCCGGTCAGGCGGGCGAAGGTTGCCGCGGCCTGCCCGGAAAGGCGGAAATTAACCGTATGTTCCTGGAACTGCCCGCGTCCGAGGCTGATTCGTTCCAGATACTTGCCCAAAAACTGCGTCTTGCGCTTCAGGACATACAGGGTATACACTTCCTGCGCCGATCGCACCGTCGAGCGGGTCGAGAACGCCAGTTGTACGTCCGACGGAATCACGCGTTGTACTTCCGGTCGGGCCAGCCACTGTTCCAGCAATTTGCGGTCCTTGGACGGAACGATATACCCCGGCCACGGAACACCGTTGCGATTCGACAGCGCCGGTTCCAAATACTGGGTGAACGGCTGTTCATCGCTGTCGAACAACATATCGTCGAAATTCTCGCTGGTATCCTCGCCCAGAAAATCGGCAACGGGATCATCGGAGCTGTCGGTCGGAACCGGCGAAACGTCGCCCGAAATGCTGATGTACATGATAGGAACTTCAGCAA